>JAKSSI010000214.1 GCA_024403175.1 Clostridia bacterium | reverse complement strand
CAGGTTTTACTTCAACGACTTCTTCTTCGTCTTCATCATCCTCAACGTCTTCAATTCCAACGAGATTCTTAAGCTTATCAAACATTGCCATGACTATAGTCCCTTTCTCCAAAAATGGAAGTTCCAATGCGAACCATGTTCGCACCTTCTTCTATTGCTACTTCAAAATCGTGACTCATACCCATTGAAAGAATATCTACGTCAGTCATTTGATTGTAAATATTTTTAACATCCCTAAAGTACTTGCGTACGTCGTCAGGATTATCTGCAGCTGGTGCAATATGCATCAGCCCTCTTATTTTTATATTCGGACAAGTCCTTTGAATTTCTTCTGCTAAAGGCAGTGCCTCTTCGCAAGGAACGCCAAATTTACTTTCTTCGCCTGCGGCATTTACCTGGATTAAAATATCCATAGTTTTGCCGATTTCTCTGCATCTTTTATCAATTTCTTGAGCCAGATGCAAGCTGTCAACAGAGTGAATAAGACTTACCTTATCTACTATCTGCTTAACTTTGTTTGTCTGCAAATGTCCTATAAGATGCCAGTTCACATCTTGGGTTATTTCAGTGTACTTAGAATTTAATTCCTGCACCTTGTTTTCACCAAGATTAGTAATACCACAGCTTAAAGCTTCTTTAATTTCTTCAACTGTGTGCATCTTTGAAACAGCAATTAATGTAATGTCCTTGCCGCTTCGTCCGGATCTTAATGCAGCATCGTCAATTCGTTTCTGAATTGTCTGTATCCTTTGTTGCATCATTTTGTTTTACGTCTCTTAATATTTCGTCGTATAACTTAATATCACCGGTATCAGAAATCAAAGTGTATTCTAAATCATCGCTTTGATACAAAACTTCAATTTCTTTGAATACATATTCCTCGTCTACGCCTAAAACATAAACGCCCTGCTTTTCCTCTTCATAAGCAATTGCAGTTGTAGGAACAGTTAAGCCGGAATAAGACTTTGTATCAACCTGAACAGTTATGGTTCTTAATTTTGCAAAATCTTCGTGATACTGCTTTGTTGAAGCCACTACTATGCGAGTAGCGCCCTCTCCAAGGAATCTTACAACCTTAGCCTTTACAAAATCAGTTGGTTCATCGGAGAAATAGATGTTTATATTACTGTTGATAGTATATAAACCCATCTTATCTTCTGGCACCACTAAAAGCATATACCAAGTATTACTCTTTACGATTTTATAAACAGGTTCACCGATTTGGGCTTCGTTTCTTACTGTATTTTCAGGAACTATATCAAGACCAATATATTCATCGACATTTAAACTACCAATGCTATTTGGTGTGAAATAGTTTTCATAGCCGTCTATATAATAAGAAACAAAACCGGTGCTTGGACAAGCCATGCTGTATTTGTTACCAGCGTATACATCTGCCACTACAAAACCTTTTCTAGTCTTTTCAGTCTCTTTTGAATAATAAGAGAGCGACCCAGTTTTTTCGGCATAGAATACTTGTTCATCTCTTACTACAAAACATTTTGTATCTGCATCTCTTTCTGTGAAAGTTCCAGATTCAACAATGTACGTTGGAGTAAGTGAACCGGTAACACTAGGAATAAGATATAAATAGACATACAAAGCTGCTACGACAATTATAAATATAACTGTTAGCACGTATGGCCATTTTTTCTTTCTTGTTTCCTGCATTACTTTGTCTCTTCGAGTATAGAATTAAGAATCTGCTTTTCCTTTTTTTTTTTCTTTTGCTGTGAACTTACGTCTTTTGAGAAAAGATCCGGTCTTCTGTCTTTTGTAAGTCTACGCTGCTTCTTACATTGCCAAAGATGAATCTCTTCGTCGTTGCCGGCAACCAG
>JAKSSI010000213.1 GCA_024403175.1 Clostridia bacterium | reverse complement strand
TTCACTTTCCACAATTCAGTATATGTGCTTCGATAAGAAACTTTGCACAACAAAGGAACTCTACGATGCATTCATGGCAAACTGGGAAGGTTATGAACAGCTTCAGGCAACTGTATTAAGAGAAGTTCCTCATTACGGAAACAACGATCCATACGTAGATCAGTACTATAGCTGGGTTGCAAATCTCTATCATGACATTTGCGCATCTTGCTACAGCACAAGATCTAAGTATTACAGATCCGGTATGTATGGTGCATCCGACCACGTAATGCAGGGTTATGATACATGGGCTACACCAGATGGAAGAAAGTTTGGTGCTCCAATTGCCGATGCTGCATCTCCTGCACAGGGCAGAGATAAGAGCGGCCCAACAGGCGTATTTAATTCTTGCCTGTGCTATGACCACACAATGTTTGCAGGTGGTATGGCTGTAAACCTTAAGATTTCTCCAAGCTCTGTTAAGACAGATGAAGATGTTGAAAAGCTGGCAACACTTACAGACACCTACTTTAAGAACGGTGGTATGGAAGTTCAGTACAATATCGTAAGCGCTCAGACAATGATAGATGCTCAGGCAAAGCCTGAAGAATATTCAGACCTTGTTGTGCGTATTGCAGGATACTCCGCATACTTCACAGAACTATCAAAGGACTGCCAGAACGATATCATTTCCAGAACAGAAAACACTTTATAAAACTTTTCAATCCAATAAAAAAAGCTGTGCAGAGATTTCTTTGCACAGCTTTTTCTCTTTTCATTTAATCTGCAAATTCCGAATTTTCTTCGTCGGAATATTCAAGTAATGCCTCGCCTTCTATTGGCTTTTGCATCTGAACCTGATGTCTACGAGCCATTGCTGGTCTACCCTGAACGACAATCATTGGGTCGATATTTAATCCGAGAATTACATTTGAAAGCCAGATAAGAAGTATGAAAACAAAGATAGGAATTACACAAGATGTAATAACCGTTATCATTAAACCTTCAAATAATCTTGATAAAGTTTCTTTTGCCGATTGCAGCAGTCCGCTTGCTGAATTTGTTATTTTATCAATTCCAGAAGAAACAGAATGTCCGGCAGAAGTTACAATCTCGTTAACCTTTTCTTCGGCCTTGCTTAAGAAATCTTTTGTTGCTTCAACAATACCTGAAAGTGTTAAGTCGTACTTCTTTGTAGTAATGTTATCCTGAACAGGCATTGGCGCTTTATTTGTTTCCTGAGATGTTTCTGGAGCTTGCTCTTCTACTTGTTTTACATCGTCTAGTGAAATTGCGTATGTTTCTTCTATGAGTTTCGATACCTTTACGCTAAATGGAATTACTAAATAAATTGCTATAGCAAATAATAAAATCTTTGCGGCAACTTTTCTAAAATTTCTAATACCCTTTAAGTAAATGCAGCCAATGTATACCAGACACGAAAGCGGAATTAAAAATCTAAACACAAGCCAGCCTGTAAGTGTAAGCAAATATTTTTCAAGCAGAAGACCGCCAAGTGCTACAGCAAAATATCCGCTAATGTCTGCAAATTTATTTGCTATAGGTGTGCATACGTCGTCAGGCAAAAGTGAAAGAGTAAGAGCTAATCCAGAAGACGCAACGATAAGAGCTTTGCTGTCTGATTGCTTTTGATCTAAATACTCAATTTGATTTTTGTAAAAGCTTGGCTTAGCGGCAACAAAAGAAAATGCTACAGAGCAAAGAAGTATTGCTGCCAAAACTATTGTTACAATTATTTTGTTTCTATTAATTTTTTCCTTACCCATAATTAATCCCCTTCATTAATCATAAAGTACAGTAACTTATTAATTTGCAAAACAACCTATATCTTCTAAAATGTCTAAAA
>JAKSSI010000212.1 GCA_024403175.1 Clostridia bacterium | reverse complement strand
TACCTCCAGAGTTTGTAAGAAGAGCAAATGTCATGCCGTAGTAATCGTCTTTACCGAGAATCTTTCTTGCAAGATCTCTGCCGGCAAGAATGTTAGACCACTGATCGTTTCCGCCAAATTCAATCTTGCAATCGTAGTCACGAGCCTGTACATAGAAATCGTAACCCTGAAGAAGCATGTAGTTGAATTCAAGGAAGGAAAGGCCCTTTTCCATTCTCTGCTTGAAGCATTCAGCTCTGAGCATTTCGTTAACGGAGAACTTAGATCCGATATCTCTAATGAATTCAAGATAGTTTAATCCAAGGAGCCAGTCTGCGTTGTTTACGCATACAGCCTTTCCTGGTTCTGGAACTTTGCTTTCGCCGCCCTTACCAAGAACGCCTTCTCCCTGAATGTGCTGCCATTCTTCGTCGACTACGAGGAACTGATCGAATAACTTCTTAAACTTAGCACAGTTTTCTGCGATAGTCTCCTTTGTCATCATTGAACGCATATCGGTTCTGCCGGATGGGTCGCCAATCATTGTTGTGCCGCCGCCGATGAGTACTACTGGTGTGTGGCCATATTTCTGCATGTACATCATAATGATAACCTGCATAAAGTGGCCTACATGCAGACAGTCTGCTGTAGCATCGAAACCGATATAGAACTTAATTTTTTCTTTTCCGAGTAATTCTCTGATGCCTTCGTCGTCTGTAGTCTGTTCAATAAAACCACGTTCTTTTAAGACATCATAGACATTTGTGTGTTGTGATACGTTATCTGGTATCTGAAACATTTTTATCTCCGTCCTGTATTTTAATTTTTATTTTGTTCCGTAGATTCTGTCGCCGGCATCGCCAAGGCCTGGAAGGATATATGCATGGTCGTTGAGCTGTCTATCCTTAGCAGCAATGTAGATGTCTACGTCTGGGTGAGCATTCTGAAGAACTTCAATTCCTTCTGGAGCTGCAATAAGGCACATAAACTTAATGTTCTTGCCGCCTCTGTCCTTTACGAACTGAATAGCTGCAGCTGCAGATCCGCCTGTTGCAAGCATAGGGTCTACAACGAATACCTGTCTTTTTTCAATATCTTCTGGAAGCTTGCAATAGTATTCTACTGGCTTGTGTGTTTCTGGATCTCTATAAAGACCTACAAAGCCAACCTTTGCATTTGGAATGAGAGAAAGCATACCATCAACAAAACCAAGACCTGCTCTTAAAATTGGAACGATAGCAATGTCTTCGCCTGCAAGCATCTTGCATGTTGCTACTTCAAGAGGAGTTTCAACTTCAACATCTTTGAGTGGAAGTTCTCTTGTTGCTTCGTATGTCATAAGTGTAGCAATTTCTGTTACAAGCTGTCTAAAATCCTTTGTTGTTGTGTTCTTGTCACGCATAAGAGCAACTTTGTGCTGAATAAGTGGGTGATCAAATACATAAACTTTACTCATAATTCTGCTCCTTTATATTAAAGTTCGTTTAACATTTCTACTCTAGTGTCGTGTCTACCATGAGCTTCTTCTGTATCAAGCCAAATGTCGACAAAATTGAGTGCGTCTTCTGTAGTAAGAATTCTTTCGCCAAGAGCAATCATATTTGCATGATTGTGTTCTTTTGCAAGTCTTGCCATATCTGCATTAGCAACTACTGCGCATCTAATTCCCTTTACCTTATTAGCAGCAATACTGATACCAATACCTGTACCGCAGCAAACAATACCAAGATCTGCATTTCCTGCTGCTACATAATCTGCGCACTTCTTGCCGTAAACTGGATAGTTAACAGACTCAGCGGAGTAAGTTCCTAAATCAACTGTTTCAATTCCTCTCTTGCCTAAGTGTTCAATAATAAAACCCTTAAGATTGAATCCACCATGATCGGATGC
>JAKSSI010000211.1 GCA_024403175.1 Clostridia bacterium | reverse complement strand
TATTGAGAATGTAGTAAAAGCAACATCCGATGTTAATGAGTCCATGGAAAATATTTCCGCAGGTATGGACAGCACAGCTGATGCTATTATGAATCAGACACTGCAGACAAAAGAGATTCAGGATATCATTGATGTTACTCATGAAGGTGCTGATAAGATTGTAGGTATTACAAAAGATACACAGGAAGCTTTGGCAGAAGGTACAGAAGCCATTAAGAATCTTGATTTAATAGATAAAGCTAAGGCTATTACTTGCCCTGTTTTTGTAATAGGTAGCAAGGGCGACAAGGTTATAACAGGCGAGGCTTCAGTAGAACTGGCCGAAATAACTGGCGGAAAATTGTATCTTTATGGAGAAGAATCTTCTCATGCTATCTACGATGAAGAATCCGATTTAAGAGGCATGGCAAAAGATTTCTTCGATGGGATAGATAAATAGTTTTAAATAGTAAATTGGTATAGAAAAAAGGAGGAAGCACTAATATGGACAAGAATGATGTAAGAGATATCAGAACTAAGCTGGTAGCTGAAAAAGTTATTAAGAATCTTGAAAGAAGAAATTTAGAAGGATATTATGCTGAAACAAAAGAAGAAGCATGCAAAATAGCTCTTTCACTTATCCCTGAAGGCAGTAGCATTGGTTGGGGCGGAAGTATTTCTGTTGATGAAATCGGTCTTAAGGCTGCAGTAAAGAATGGTCCATATACTTGCATCGATAGAGATTCTGCAAAGGATCCTGCAGAACGCAAGGCTCTTATGAAGCAGTGCTTAACAGCAAATGTTTTCCTTATGGGAACAAATGCAATTTCTGAAGATGGACAGCTTGTAAATATTGATGGCGGTGGAAATAGAGTTGCTGCTCTTTGCTTTGGCCCGGATTCTGTTATTGTCATTGCTGGAATTAATAAACTTGTAAAGAATCTTGATGATGCAATTGCTCGTGCAAGAAATTATGCTGCACCAGTAAATGCGCAGAGATTTAATTCAGAAACAGCTTGCCATAAGACAGGCTCTTGCGGCGATTGCAACATGTCCGGATGCATCTGCAGCCAGATTGTAGTAACAAGAAATTCTCTTCCAAAGGGAAGAATTAAAGTTATTCTTGTAAATGCAGATTTAGGATTCTAGAGTAGAAAAATTAAGGTGAAATAATGAAAAACATAGTACTTGGTACAACAGGAATTGAAGTTCCTCAGAATGCTTTCGGAGCACTTCCAATACAAAGAGATACAACAGAAGTTGCAGTAGGTCTTTTAAGAAAGGCTTATGAAGGCGGTATGCGCTTCTTCGATACTGCAAGAGCTTACACAGATTCAGAAGAAAAAGTTGGCATTGCTTTTGAAGGCATGAGAGATAAGGTTTACATTGCTTCTAAATCAATGGCAAAAACTCCTGAGCAGTTCTGGGAACAGTTTGATATTACTTTAAATAATCTTAAGACTGACTATCTTGATTTATATCAGTTCCATTGTGCAGATCAGTGCTTTGCTCCTGGCGACGGCACAGGTATGTATGAATGCATGCTTGAAGCAAAAGAGCAGGGAAAGGTTCGCCATATTGGTATTACAGCTCATAAGATTGAAGTTGCTTTTGAGGCTGCAAGAAGCGGTCTTTATGAAACACTTCAGTTCCCATTCAGCTATCTTGCATCTGATAGAGAAGTTGAACTTGTAAATCTTTGCAAGGAAAAGAATGTTGGTTTTATTGCGATGAAGGGCTTGGCAGGCGGCTTAATAACAAACTCAAAAGCTGCTATGGCATTTATGACCAAGTACGACAATGTTCTTCCAATTTGGGGTGTTCAAAGAGATAAGGAACTTGATGAATGGCTTTCCTATATGGATAACACTCCTGAATACGATGAAGAAATTAAGCAGTTCATCGA
>JAKSSI010000210.1 GCA_024403175.1 Clostridia bacterium | reverse complement strand
AAGTATAAGGTAGACCATACTAATGTTCTTTCCGGTATTCAGGATAGATATCAGGAAATTGTTGATGGTCTTAAAATAGATTTAGACGTTGCCGAAGAATTTAGAGTAATCGATGAAAATCTTAAGAACGGTGCCGTTGAAGACTATCTTGTTTCAAGAGGTGAATACCTTAATGCCAAGATTATGGCTAAGGTTTTAGGTTATGACTTTGTTGATGCTTATGGTTCAATTTACTTCAACTATGATAAGAGCATCGATACAGCTAGAACAAACGAAGCTTTAAAGATGGCATTTGCTTCTGCAAAGAACGGAGTTGTTGTTCCGGGATTCTTTGGAACAATGCCAGATGGCCAGCTTGCTCTTATGAGCAGAGGTGGTTCTGATATTACAGGTGCTCTTCTTGCAGCAGCTCTTGAAGCAGACGTATATGAAAACTGGACAGACGTTCCTGGTATTCTTATGGCCGACCCAGGAATTGTTGATAATCCAAAGCCAATTCCAAACATTACTTACGACGAATTAAGAGAGCTTACTTATATGGGTGCAAAGGTTCTTCACGAAGCCGCTGTTAAGCCTGTTAAGGATGCAAATATTCCTCTTAATATTAGAGATACAAATAATCCGCAGCACCCAGGTACACTTATTGCAGAATCCTTTGAAATCGATAAGGACGATGAATTCTACATTACAGGTATTGCTGGTAAGAAGGGATATTGTGTAATTGATGTTCACTACGAAAACCTTGCAACAAGCGTAGGTGCTTACACAGAAGTACTTAAGGTTCTCGAAAAGAGAAATGTTTATGTAGAACAGATTCTCTCCGGCGTAGATGATTTCTCTCTCATTGTTCGCGGAAGCTATGTAAAGCCATTCATTTATGCACTTGTTTCTGAAATTGAAGCAGTAACAGGCGAAGGCAGTGTAAAAGTTACAGAAAACTTATCTATGATTGCTTGCGTTTCCAGAATGATGGTATTCAAGCCTGGTATTTCCGGTAAGATTTTCACAGCTCTTGGAGACAACAATATCAACATTAGAATGATTTCTCAGGGTGCAGAAGAACTTAACATCATCATTGGTGTTGACGATAAGAACTACGATAATACAATTAGAGTTCTCTACGATTCATTTACAAAGAAAAATTAATTTATAAGAGGTGATAGAAATGAAAGAATATAAAGTAGGTATCCTTGGTGCAACAGGTGCTGTTGGCCAGGAAATGATAAAGGTTTTAGCAGAAAGAAATTTCCCATTATCTGAATTAAGACTTCTTGCATCTGCAAGATCTGCAGGCAAGGTTGTTCAGTTTAAGGGTCAGGATATTACAATTCAGGAAGCTAAAGAAGGCGCATTTGATGGTCTTGATATTGTTCTCGGCGCAGCTGAAAACGACATCTCCATTGCTATGACACCATTCATCAAGGCTGCAGGCGCAGTTTACATTGATAACTCTTCTGCTTACAGACTCGACCCAGAAGTTCCACTCGTTGTTCCAGAAGTAAACCCTGGCGACATTAAGCTTCACAAGGGCATTATTGCAAATCCAAATTGCGTAACAATTATTGCTGCTACAGCTCTTGCTCCAGTTCTTAAGATGACAAAGATTAAGACTCTTGTTGCTTCTTCTTATCAGGCTGTATCTGGTGCAGGAATCAACGGTTTAAGAGAACTTGAAAAGCAGGTTGAAGATTATGCAGCAGGCAAGGAACTCGAAGTAAAGACATTTGCTCAGCAGATTTTCCTTAACCTTATTCCAAAGATTGGCGGAATCAACGAACTCGGCTATTCTTCTGAAGAAATGAAGCTTCAGAACGAAGGCAGAAAGATTATGCACCTTCCAGAAATGAAGGTTTGCTGCACATGCGTAAGAGTCCCTGTAATGAGAAGCCATTCCATTTCCATTCAGTTTGTAACAGAAGATCCT
>JAKSSI010000021.1 GCA_024403175.1 Clostridia bacterium | reverse complement strand
AGGCTCCTCTGTCCATGGAATTCTCCAGGCAAGAATATTGGAGTGGGTTGCCATTCCCTTCTCCAGGGGATCTTAAAGACTTACCCAAACATATCCAAGGGTGAGTTAGATTTCTGCTGTGCCCTCCTCCACATTTATCTACATTGCTATTCATTACATGACTTCAGGAATTTTACGGATTTAGTAGCAAGTTAACTTTGGCTTTATAATTTCTTTAATTGCTGACTTAGGTTGTTGAAGTGGTATGCAACTGTGTTGTCGTACTGCATTCCTTCTACGTTGAGCTTAACGCCGCCGATAACAGAAGGGTCAACATAACCTGTAAGATGAACAGTCTTGCCGAGCTTTTCCTGAAGGATAGTCTTGAGCTGTTCTTTCTGTGTGTCAGTCATGGCAAGTGCAGAATATGCACGAACCCACACGATGTTATGATCTTTGTCATAACGTTCATGGAACTCTCTCTTGCAATCGAGGAAATCATTTACATGATTTAAATCTCCGATTAACTTAAGAAAGTTGATTGTATAAGGGTGGAGCGTCTGACCCCATGACTCATCTACTAAAGCTGCTTTTTCCTCTTTAGAGAGGGCAGGAGTAGACAGGAGCTTGAGGTATTCAGGGACTTCCTTTACTGTGTTAATAACCTGTTTGAGGTCTTCAAGGATTTCTGTCTCTAAGCCTTCTTCTTTTGCAAGATCATAAAGCGCTCCGCCATATGTTTTAGCAAACTTTGTCATTATGCTTCACCTAAATCTTTAATGAAGTCGTCAATTAAATCCTTATGAGTATTTTCATCGATTTCTTTGTTAACGATCTTCGCTGCAAGTTCAACTGCCAGAGTTGAAATGTCATTCTTAGCCTGAGCCATTGCTTTCTGACGTTCAAGTTCGATGTCGTTTGAAGCTTTCTTTCTGATAGCTGCTACATCGTCCTTAGTTTCGGAAAGAATCTGTTCACTTCTTGTTTTAGCTGAAACAATAGCCTGTTCTGTGATTTCCTTAGCTTCTTGTCTAGCATCACGAAGTGCATCTTCGTATTCCTTCTTTGTTGCAACGGCTGTATCTTTAGCATCCTGTGCCTCTACAAGGATGGAATTCAACTTCTGCTGGCGTTGTTCTATTATGTTTTTTACCGGTTTGAATAAGAACTTCTTGAAAAGCCAGATCTGAATAAAGAAGTTACAGAGCTGAGCTATAAAAGTCCAATATTGAAAGCTAACCAGTTGTTGATACATAGCTTCCTCCTTAATAGTTTAGCGATAACGTGTGTCGTATTAGAGAAGTCCAATGAAGATTCCAGGAGCTACGAAGATGAGCAGAAGACCTGTTACGAAACCGTAAATACCTGTTGTTTCTGCGCAAGCGATACCAAGGAACATTGTAGATGTAATGTCGCCCTTGAGTTCTGGCTGACGAGCGATAGCTTCGAGAGCTTTACCAGCTGCGTAACCTTCACCGATACCAGGGCCGATACCTGCGATAAGAGCGAGACCTGCACCAATAGCGCAACCCATAAGAATTAATGCCTTTTCCATAATTTCCTCCAAAATAAAAATTATTAAACCTTTAAAAAACTGAGTTATTCTGTAGCTGTCTTAATAAATACCATTGTGAGCATACAGAAGATGAATGCCTGCATTGCACTGGAGAACCAGTCAAAATACAGGGAGATAACTGACGGAATACCTACAGCAAGGAAAGGTATTGAACCGAGCAGTTGACCAACAGCACCTGGAATGAGTCCGAAGAGTGCGTGGTTTGCAGTTACAAGAGCCGCATAAATAAGGGCTGAAATAACTGTTCCGGATACTACGTTACCAAAATGTCTAAATGACATAGACACTGGCTTGAAGACTTCGCCCAGCAAGTTGAATGGTGCCATAACGAAGACTGGATCGCAGAATCCTTTGAGATATCCGCCGACGCCGTTTGTTTTGATCTTGTAATAAGTAATCAAGATGAAAACAACGATAGCCCATGCGAGTTCTGTTGCTACATCGCCAGTAGGAGGGAATGCTCCAATAAGTGATGATAAGCTGGAAAGCAACGACATTGAGAATATGGTTGCAACCATTGGAACATATTTCATCCATTGTTCTCCCATATTACTTCGGACGAAGTTTTCAGCAGTTTCAACAAGAAACTCTGCAATTGCCTGACGCTTGGAGATTTTTTCGACTTTGAGATCTCGTGTTAAGAATATACACAGACCTGTTAGTACGATCATTACGCACCAAGTAACAAGCAGGGTGTCGGAAATCGGAATTCCGCCCAATACGGGGATAGTAAATCGTATCGGGGCGCCATGAATTTCTACATTCATACTTTAATTCTCCTTTTCCGGTTTATACATACCCAAGATTTGCATTATGTAGATTACAAGTCTTGGAAAAAATAACGGAACAATTCCTGCAATTGTGTTTTCAAATGGCAGGAGTACTGCCAAGATGATGCATGCAGCGTGAAGGAACATGCGCACAATGTAAGTCCTGTTCAGATATGCCTTAGCGCCGTCCTCTTTTTCTACAGCCTTTTGGATGCAGTAGCCGAGGTAGGCGAAATTGCCGATTGCGAAGATGGAACCGATGATAGCGCCGATAATAACGCCGATACTGAACTTCTTAAGAATAAAGAAGACGAGTATCATGACTACGTCGAGTACTATTGTTCCGAATGCTATACGTTTAACTTCTTTTGTGATTACTTCATTATTCATAATTATCTACTTAGTGCCGCTAATGGCAAAATTAAAGGTGGTTATTATATGTAATAACTTTGTGCTTTTCGGCTTCTTTTTCGATGCGTTTTTGTTCGGCTTTAAAGAAATCCCAAACAGTAGCAATGGATGTGAGAATACCTATAGTAAGGAATAAAAGCATTAACCAAATGCCTATTCCAAAGCGTTTCATTAAAAAAGAAGCCAATACTCCAAGGCAAAGTGGGGGAGTTATAATCATAAATCCTACTTGGCCTATGAATGATATTCCTTTTACTATTATTTGGAAATTTTCATACATAAAGTGGCTTCCTAAAATACTAATATATATACACGCGTAATCTAACATTTACTATTATAAGTGTACGAAAGGTTATTTACAACGAGTATTTGCGTTAAATATAAATCAAACGGGGGCACGATTATCTTGCCAAACTTGATAATAATTTAGCAATGTTCAAAACCCCTATAAGGGGTTGCGTTTATTGTAGGATGTTACAATGAATTGTTGACATCTTTATACTAAAATTTTAGGTGGTTGTTAATGCAATATTTTAGAAATCAAAGAATAGGAGAAATCCAATGGCTAATTGGGACAATCTTATCACAGTCGAACAGAACGAGGCAGCTACAGCAAGCCTCCTCGAGACTGCGGCAAAACTCAACGCTGACACATGGCAGCAGAGAGTAAAGAACCAGACTCCACATTGTAAGTTTGGTGAAGAAGGTACTTGCTGCCGTATTTGCAGCATGGGACCATGCAGAATTACTCCAAAGGCTCCTCGCGGAATCTGCGGATGCGACGTTGACGGTATTGTAGGAAGAAACTACCTCAGATTTACTGCAGGTGGTGCAGCTACACACTCCGACCACGGTCGTGCAATCTGCCACACACTCTATCAGGCAAAGGAAGGTGGCGCTTATCAGGTAAAGGATCCTGAAAAGCTCAAGAAAATTGCTAAGGAATGGGGTATTGAAACAGAAGGTAAGGACATTTATGACCTTGCTCACGAAACAGCTGAAGTAGCTCTTATGGAATATGGTAAGCCATTCGGCGTATCTAGATGGATTTCCAGAGCTCCACAGCACACTCAGGACATTTGGAAGAAGACAGGAATCGAACCAAGAGCAATCGACAGAGAAGTATCTCAGTCCCTCCACATGACACACATGGGTTGTTCTTCACTTCCTGAAGCACTTGTACACCAGTCCTTCCGTGCAGGTCTTTGCGACGGTTGGGGCGGTTCTATGTGCGGTACAGAATTCTCTGACGTACTCTTCGGAACACCAAAGCCAATCAACACAGAAGCTAACATCGGCGTTATGGAAGCTGAAAACGTAAACATCGTTGTTCACGGTCACGATCCATCACTTTCCGAAATGGTAGTATTCTATGCAAACGATCCAGAAATGATCGCTCTTGCAAAGAAGTATGGCGCTAAGGGTATCACAGTATCCGGCGTTTGCTGTACAGCTAACGAAGTAACAATGCGTCACGGTATTCCAATGGCAGGTAACTTCCTTGCTCAGGAAAACGTAGTACTTACAGGCGCTTGCGAAGCAATCGTAGTAGACGTACAGTGCATCTTCCCAGCACTCGGACCTCTCTCCAAGTGCTTCCACACAAAGTTCATCACAACATCTCCAATCGCTAAGATGCCAGATGCAGAATACATCGAATTCTCCGAAGAAACTGCAGCTGAAAAGGGCAGACAGATTGTAGAAATGGCTATCGAAAATTTCAAGAACAGAAAGCCTGAACTTGTAAATATTCCACAGCTTAAGACAAAGGCTAGAGTAGGTTACTCTCTCGAAGCTATTAAGAAGGAACTTGATGGTGTTTGCAACTCTCACGTAGATGAATATGGCACACTCAAGCCACTCGCAGACGTAGTTAAGGCTGGCGTTCTCCGTGGTGCAGTTGCTATGGTAGGTTGCAACAACCCTAAGGTTCGTCCAGACACAGCTCACATCGAACTCATGAAGAAGCTCCTCGAAAACGACATTATCGTTGTTGTTTCTGGTTGCTCCGCTCAGGCTGCTGGTAAGGCAGGTCTTCTCGATCCAGACGCAAAGAAGTATTGCGGCGAAGGTCTTAGAAGAGTTTGCGACCTCGTTGGTATTCCACCAGTACTCCACATGGGTTCTTGCGTAGATATTTCCAGAATGATGCTTCTCGCATCTGACCTTGCTATGGACTGGGGATGCGATATCTCCGAACTCCCACTCTGCGGATGTGCTCCAGAATGGATGTCTGAAAAGGCTGTATCCATCGGTAACTACGTAGTAGCAACAGGTATCAACACATACCTTGGTGTAGACCCATACACAAAGGGATCTGCTAAGATTACAGATTGCCTCCAGGGCGAAAACGGCTGGGCTCAGCAGAACCTCGAAGCACACTTCATCGTAGAAACAGACATCGATGCTTTATGCGACAAGATGATTGCCGACATCGAAGCAAAGAGAGACGCTCTCGGTATCTAATATGAAGATTGCAGTCACAGGAAAAGGCGGAGTTGGTAAAACTACATTATCTTCCACACTTGCAAGACTTTATGCCGACGAAGGCAGAGTAGTACTTGCAGCAGATGTAGATCCAGATGCAAACCTCGGTTTAGCTCTTGGTCTTACACAGGAAGAGGTTAACTCTATCGTTCCTATTTCTAAAATGAGAGATCTTGTTGAAGAAAGAACGGGTGCCAATTCCGACAATAAATTCTTTAAATTAAATCCACAGGTATCTGATATTCCTGATAAGTTCTCAAAGGAAATTAACGGCGTTAAGCTCCTTGTTATGGGAACTGTTGAAACAGGCGGAAGCGGATGTGTTTGCCCAGAGCATGTAATGCTCAAGTCTGTAATTTCTTCTCTCGTGCTCAGAAGAGACGACGTAGTAATTATGGATATGGAAGCAGGCCTTGAACACCTTGGTCGTGGTACTGCAAGCTGCATGGATCAGTTCATTGTAGTTGTAGAACCAGGTGCAAGAAGTATTCAGACTTACGAAAAGGTAAAGCAACTGGCTGCTGATTTAAAGATTACAAAAGTAAATGTAGTTGCAAATAAGATCAGAACTGAAGAAGATATAGAATTTATCAAACAAAACATACCTGCAGAAAATATACTCGGCTTTATGAGCTACAACGAAGAGGTAATAGAAGCAGACAGAAAGGGAGTTTCCCCTTATGATGTTTCAGCCAAAGCTGTAGAAGAAATCAAACAGATTAAAGCCCGTATAGATCAGAAATAATTAAGGAGAAAAGAATAGCAATGGCAATGGTTCGACTTTTTGAAAGAGCTTTTAAGGGCTCAGACGAAATGTACGCAAAGGCAGAAGAAGCTGTTAATAAGGCTATCGCAGATCTTGGTGCAGACGCAGCAATGACTCTTCCTGAAACAGCTTACTACCTTGCTTGCATTTACTGCTATCTTGGAATTAAGGTTCAGACTCTTGGAGAACTTAAGAATGCTCTTCCAGCAATCAAGGCTTTAATGACAAGAGAATATAAGACAAAAGACATGTTCTTCTCTGGTGTTGCAACAGCTATTTGCGCAGAAGTAATTGAAGCTTGCAAGTACGCTTACACACAGACACCATATGAAGGAACTAACTATCACGGTCACTTCTCTGACGCAGAAGTAAGAACACTCGGTGTTCCACTCGTAACAAAGGATATCCCTGGTTTCGTAGTAATGATTGGACCAGCTCCATCCGCAGATGAAGCAGTTGAAATCGTTAAGGGTTACCAGTCCAGAGGTATCTTCGTATTCCTTATCGGAGGAATCATTGAACAGCTCGTAGAAAAGGGCATTACAATGAACTTCGACGTAAGAGTAGTACCAGTTGGTGAAGATATTTGGTCCGTAGGACACATCATTTCCCTTGTAGTAAGAGCTGCTAGAATCTTCGGTAACGTTGAATTCGGCGATTGGGAAGGATTCCACGCTTACACATTCGAAAGAATTAACGCTTTCGTAAACGCATATGCACCAGTTGACGACCTCACACTCGCTTGCGGTGCTGGCGCTGTAAAGATGGGCTTCCCAGTAGTTACAAACGACAGAAACGATATGTGGCCAGTTCCAAAGTCAATCGTTATCAACGATGACACAAAGGATTGGATTGAAACATCCCTCGAAGCTAAGGGAATTAAGATTAAGGTTACAGAAATCCTTATTCCGGTTACTTATGGTAACCCATTCGATGGTGAAATTATTCGTAAGGCTGACATGCAGATTGAAGCAGATGGTTCTAGAGTTGACTGCTGCGAATTCTGTAAGACAGTTGAACTTTCCGAAATTGAAGATCACAAGATTGAACTTATCGGTAAGGACTTCGATGAATTTGATGTTGGCGAAAAGATTTGCCTCACAATGACAGTAGAAGTTAACGGTAAGAACTGGCATACAGACTTCGAACCTGTAGTAGAAAGAAAGTTCCACCATATGATCAACTGTGCAGAAGGTATCATGCACACTGGTCAGCGTGATATGATCCGTATCCGTGTATCTAAGGGCGCATTCGAAGCTGGCTTCAGAGCTAAGCATCTCGGTGAAATCCTCTACGCTAAGGTTAAGGAAGAATACGAAGCAGTAGTTGATAAGTGCCAGGTTAAGATTTATACAACACCAGAAGGCGCTAAGGCTGAAAGAGCTCGTGCAAATGAAACATTCGCAATTCGTGACGAAAGACTTAAGTCTATCAACGACGAATCTGTAGATAACTTCTACACATGTATCCTTTGCCAGGCATTCTCACCATCCCACGTTTGTATCGTTACACCAGAAAGACTTGGTCTTTGCGGTGCTGTATCCTGGTTCGATGCTAAGGCTACACACGAACTCGATCCAAACGGTCCATGTCAGATTGTTACAAAGAACCAGTGCACAGACGAAAGACTCGGTGCATATGAAGACGTAAACGAAGCTGTTAACAAGTACTCCCACGGTGCACTTGAAAGAGTTACACTTTACTCCATCATGGAAGACCCAATGACATCTTGCGGTTGCTTCGAATGTATTTGCGGTATTGAACCAATGTCTAACGGCGTTGTAATTACAAACCGTGAACACGCTGGAATGACACCACTTGGTATGACATTCTCTGAAATGGCTTCCATGACAGGTGGTGGTGTTCAGACACCAGGCTTCATGGGACATGGTAAGCAGTTCATTACATCCAAGAAGTTCTGCGCTGCAGAAGGCGGCCCAGGAAGAATTGTATGGCTTCCAAAGGCATTAAAGGATCAGCTTGGAGATAAGCTCAACGAAACAGCTAAGGAACTCTACGGAATTGATAACTTCGCTGATATGATTGCAGACGAAACTATCACAACAGACGTAGAAGAACTCATGGGCTTCCTCACAGAAAAGAACCACCCAGTTCTCGGTATGGAACCAATGATGTAAGACTTGATAAGATTGTATTAACAATATATAAACTAAAAGACCTCCGATTTTTCGGAGGTCTTTTTTAACATTTATATTGTGATTTTTAACAAGAAACTAATGGTTTTAGAATAGCCTGATTTTTAGTAATTAGTCTTCAGTATGATTCATTACTTCATAAGCTAGGAGCAGTCTTAAGCGGACTTTTGGATCATCTAAATCGATGTTTACTTGTTCGCAAATTCTGCCGATTCTGTAGATTACATTGTTTCTGTGCATGTGCATAAGCTGTGCAGTTTCTGTGGCTTTTCTGTCGAACTCAAGATAAGTTTTTTTGAGTTCTAAATTGTTTGTGCTATGCTTTTTATCATATTCGGAAAGCTCGTTTAATACCTTGCTTGCAACAGTTGTTGTTGCGAGTTTTGTTGTGAGCGGATCTGATGTAAGAAGCTTTCCAATGTAGCAATCATTGAAGTATGTAGGTTCGCCTGAAATGCTTCCGGAGAGGGCAAGTTTTGCCTGTTCGTTTGCAGTGCTCAGTTCCATTAAGCTTGTGAATAAATCAGAAACACCGCAACGTGCATTGTATCTTCTTAAGATAGGCTTGAACTGTTCGATGATTTCTCCGGATTTGTCTTTGCCTCTTAATGGCTGTGCAAACAACACCATAAGTTCTTGCTTGTGCAGAGTAATCTTTGCATCTGGATAAACGTTTGCAAGCTCTCTTTCAATACGCTGAAGCATAATGTTGCTGGAATCGTCTGTTTCTATAACAAGGAAAACAAACTTTGCAAGGAAAGGTAAGCCTGAGTTTCTTGCACGATTTCTTGTTGTTTCTTCTGACAGGTTATTCGGGCCTGTTAAAGAAAGAATGAGAGAGTCGTGAATGTGTGGCATCTGGTTATTATCGAGCCATTGCTTTTCAAATGAAACCATTAGGTGGTCTGCAAGTAACTTGAATAAGTCTGTAAGACCTGGTGTTAATGGCTTATTATTGCAAAGCATTATGATGTGAGAATAATAGTTATCAAAATAATGAATTACTTTACAGACAATAGGGTAGTCTGAAATGTCGCATTCAGTACTCACATAGATATCTATTGCATCTCTCCATCTTTCAGGGGCTTTGCGCTTGTTGAAAAGATCGATTGCTTCTTGGTCATGATAGCCTTTTTGAATAAGTCTAGATGTGAGTTTGCAATCAGTTTCAATATTTTCTGTATATGCTACGAGGGCAAAGGAAGAGTCGGAAATTGTTATAGTGTTTCCGATTACAGATTCAGAAAGGGAGAGTACATCTTGGATGGATCTATTTCTAATAAGGTATTCATCCATTTTGCTGCACCAGTTAAAAATAACCGAAAAGCTTGCTTGAACATATGAGAAGAAGTCTATTACACTACCTTCGTAATTGCATACGATAGTATTTGTAAGATCTGCATCTTCAGGTATTACATCATGTTCTTTCTTTACAACAATTATATATACAGAATTGTCACGATGTTCGAGTTCAATGAAAGGTTTATACGCAAAAACATAAACCTGGTCGGAATATAAGCCTTGTGTTGATTTTGTGGCTATACCGACGCCGGAAAAACTTTTATTTTTCTTTGTAACATTGCACTGTGGATTATAATTCTTTAGAAAATCCAACAATATATTTAATGTAATTTGCATAGCGATCTCCTTTGCACTAATATTTTTTCACAACGCTTAAAAAAAGTCAATAGCAATGTTGTAGAATATTACAAACACTGTAAGCGTTGAAAAATCAAGGCTTGTTAGCGGTTAACTGAACAAAATGGTTCCAGGAATTCAGTTTTTAACTTGTGATTTTTGTAAACATTGTTAATTTTGACAATGAAATATTGAATACAAAGACTTATAATGGCAGGGTAATAAATTAAAAAACATTTTTATATGCATTTCTTTTGAAAGGAGAAATTTAAAATGGTTGTAAGTGTAAAGGAAACAGTTGCTGCTGGTAAGCTTAAGGCAGTACAGCAGGTAGTTCAGGAAGCACTTGACGGCGGTGCAACACCTGAAGAAATCCTCGATTCTATGGCAGTAGCTATGGACGAAGTAGGTGAAAAGTTCCAGAAGAACGAAATCTACGTTCCAGAAATGCTCATCGCAGCTAAGACAATGCAGCGCGGTGTAGGAGTTCTCAAGCCACTCATGGCTTCTGATGCTGGTGCTAAGTATGGTACATATATCATCGGAACAGTTGCAGGCGACCTCCACGATATCGGTAAGAACCTCGTAGCTATTATGGTAGAAGCTGCTGGTTTTGACGTAATCGACCTCGGCATCGACGTTCCTGCAGAAAAGTTCGTAGAAACAATTAAGGCTCATCCAGAATGCAAGGTTGTAGGTGTATCTGCACTTCTCACAACAACAATGGAATCCATGAGAAACACTGTAAAGTGCATCATCGATGCTGGACTTAAGAGCCAGGTTAAGATCATGGTTGGTGGCGCTCCAATTACACAGGCTTTCGCTGATGAAATTGGTGCTGATGCATATTCCACAGATGCTGCTTCTGCTGCAGCTCTTGCAAAGGAACTTGCTTGCTAATTAGATTCGATCTTGGGTGGGGCAAATTCTGCCTCACCCATTTTTAATGTTAAAGGGGGATAATTATGCATATTGGAGAACACGATCACGGTACTCATACTCATACACATTATCACGCTCATACCCATGGTGACGGACATGCTCATACCCAAGAACATACACACAACGATGTAAGCGAATTCGAAAGTGTTGAACAGGCTACAGCATTAGTATCTTATATGCTCGACCACAATCGTCACCACGCTGATGAACTTCACGATTTAGCTCATAAGCTTGAAGCTTCAGGAAACGATGAATCTGCAAAGCTTATTAGCGAAGCACTCGAAAAATTCTATGACGGAAATGATATCCTTGAAAAGGGACTTCAGCTCCTGAAAGAAGGTAAATAATATGTGTTTGTCTACTGTTTACGCTGTAGAGAACGGCACAGAAAATAAAATCTGCGAATACGTTTGCAAGATTGAAATTGACGGAAAAAATGTTATGTTAACCGATATTATGGGCGAAAAAATAACAGT
>JAKSSI010000209.1 GCA_024403175.1 Clostridia bacterium | reverse complement strand
AAATAGCGAGCATAATGATGAGACGCTTTACTTCTTCCTTGTTGAGATTCATCTTCTTACCGTTTGGACCTGGCTTGATGAAAAGGATAATAGCGCAGATTGCGAGAATAGCGCATCCAATCCATGGGAATGCCTTGGAACCTGGGTCCTTAGGAAGATTGCTTGCAGGGAGCAGAGTTGCCTGATAAGCAGTGAAAGCAGAAATTACGAGAAGAATAACTGCTAACGCTCTGTCTCTGTTAAAGAAGTTCTTTTTCATTTTTTTCTCCTAATAACAAATAATAACGTTCCGCGTTATAAAATAATGCATCTGTAATTATAACATAACAATTTAAAATTTACACAAATTTGGTTATGTGCAAAATATATATTGTTACAAATAAAACAAGCGAGTTTTTGGTTAATGTGCACAAAAGTTAATTATTTTCTTGCAATTGCCTTTTTTGCGGCATTTGCAATATCTTCTGCAGTCATTCCATACATTTTCTGGAGTTCTGCAGGGGTTGCACTCTTACCAAACATATCCTGAGAGCCGATTCTTTCGAGTGGGCATGGCTTGTTTGCACAAAGTACTTCTGCTACTGCTCCGCCAAGACCGCCGATAACGTTGTGGTCTTCGCAAGTAACCATAGCACCTGTCTTTTGTGCAAGTTCAACAATAAGCTTTTCATCGATAGGCTTAATTGTAAACATATCTACTACTGTAGCCTTAATTCCTTCTGCTTCGAGAATCTTTGAGGCTTCTAAGGCATTGCTTACCATATCGCCGATAGCAATGATAGTAACATCATTACCTTCCTTAAGAACCTTGCCTTTTCCGATTTCAAACTTTTCGCCTTCAGCATAAACTTCTGGAACAGAAAGTCTAGATGTTCTTACGTAGCATGGGCCGTCGAAATTAAGAACTGCTTCAATTAATGCCTTTGTGGATACTGTGTCGCATGGGTGAAGAACTGTCATTGTTGGGATAACTCTCATTAATGCTAAGTCTTCAAGGCACTGATGTGTGGCGCCGTCCTGAGCTACCATAAGGCCGCCGTGGGAAGCTACTACCTTTACATTGCAGTGTGGATAAGCTACTGCATTTCTAACCTGATCGTATGCTCTGCCTGCTGCGAAAGCTGCAAAGCTGCTGCAGAATACTGGCTTGCCGCATGTGGACATACCAGCTGCTACGCCAACCATGTTTGCTTCTGCAATACCCATATCAAAGAATCTTTCAGGGAAAGCCTTCTTGAATTCAGATGTTTTTGTTGCTCCAGCAAGGTCTGCATCAAGTACGTAGAAATCGTACTTTGCACCAAGCTCTGCTAATGCCTTACCATAGGCGTCTCTTGTTGCCATTATTTTGCCTCCTTAGTAAGTTCTTCAATAGCCTGAGCGTACTGTTCGTCGTTAGGAGCCTTACCGTGCCAACCTGCGTTGTTTTCCATAAAGCTTACGCCCTTGCCTTTTACTGTCTTTGCGATAATAAATGTAGGCTTTGTGTTGTCTGCTCTTGCAGCATCAAGTGCAGCAATGAGAGATTCAACATCATGGCCATCTGCTTCGATAACCTGGAAGTTGAATGCTTCAGCCTTTTCCTTAACTGGGCTAATAGACATAACGTCGTCTACATTACCATCAATCTGAAGTCCGTTTCTATCAAGAATTACTGTCAGATTTGTAAGTCCGTAGTGAGCTGCAGACATTAAAGCTTCGTATACTTCGCCTTCCTGCATTTCGCCGTCGCCAACGATTGCATAGGTTCTGTAGTCCTTGTTGTTAATCTTGCCGTAAAGAGCAATACCAACAGCTGCAGAAATACCCTGTCCTAAAGAACCTGTAGAAACGTCTACACCAGGAATGTGCTTTCTGTCTGGGTGACCCTGAAGAATAGAGCCCTGCTTTCTTAATGTCTTAAGAATTTCCTTGTCGAAATAACCTCTTTCAGCAAGTGCAGCATAAAGTGCAGGAGCCGCATGACCCTTAG
>JAKSSI010000208.1 GCA_024403175.1 Clostridia bacterium | reverse complement strand
AAAGATCCTGCTGGTTTTCAGACTGCGGACCTGGTTGATATTCATGAAGATGGAAGATTTATTGTTGTAGCTGTGAAAATCAATTAGTTTACATAATACTAAATATTTAGGGTTACCTCCGGGTAACCCTTTTTGTTTTGCTATTGATGTCTTTTGTGTAGTATAATGTACTATCTATAACTATGTTCATATATATTGAGGCTTTAGTTTTTAAAAGAGTAGATATGAAAGATAATACAATTAAAATTTTAGGATGCAGGGGCTCTGTTCCTGTAAGCGGAAAAGAATATGAAAAATACGGCGGTGCCACCACATGCTTTGTGCTTAAGATTGATGGTCAGCTGCTTGTTATAGATGCTGGGACAGGTGTTCTTAATCTTGGCAAGTGTCTTGATGGAGAAAAAGAAATCCCAATGATTTTTTCTCATGCACATGTTGACCACATTATGGGTTTTCCAATGTGTCCACTTGCACTAGATGCGGAAATGTCTTTTAAGATTTATTCTGAGCATGAAGATATACTTTCATACATTATGACCCAGCCAATCTGGCCAATAACTAGAGAAATGCTTCCGTCGAAAGTTGAAAACGTAAAGCTTACTGATGTTGTAAACATAGGGTCGTTAAGCATTCATAGTATGGATGGTGTTCACAACGGCAACGTAAAGATATTTAGAATAAGCGGAAAAGATAAAAGTGTTGTAGTTATGACAGACTGCACCATTACTGAAGAAACGAGAAAAGCATTTTTAGAATTTGCTAAAGATTGCGACCTCTTGCTTATAGATGGCCAGTACTCCGAAGAGGAGTGGCACGGTAGAGAAAACTTTGGACATAACAGTTATGTCTATGCATCAGCTTTTGCTAAGGAATGCGGCGCAAAGAACGTAAGAATAGTTCATCATTCCCCAGACAAAACAGATGAACAAATTGATGCAATGCAAAAAAACTTAAATGATATTGGATATAAATATAGTTTTACCTACGAAGGAGAAGAAATAGATTTATGACGCAGGAACAGATTTCTAAAATACTTGAAATTAGCGTAGCATTATCTGCAGAACATGACAGAGAATTGTTGCTTTCAGCAATACTTGATGCTGGTATGGATCTGTGTCATTGCGATGCTGGTACTTTATACTTGCTGGAAGATGATGGACTTCACTTCTGCCGCATGTACACCAGATCTATGGGTGTTAGACAAGGCGGCCATGATCATCCAATAGTTTTGCCTCCGGTGCCTCTTACACCATCTCACATTTGTGCAAGAGCCGTGCTAGATAAAAAGCTAATAAACGTTCCAGATGTTCACGATAACAATGAATTTGATTTCTCCGGAGCAAAGCGCTACGACTCAATGACAGGATATAACACAAGATCGATGATGGTTGTTCCTCTTGTAAACGATAAAGGAACTATTATCGGTGTTATGCAGCTAATTAATTCTCTCGATACCGATGGCGAAGTTTCTGACTTCACCAAGGAGATGGAAGATATTCTGAGCGCGGTTTCATCGCAGGCAGCTATAAGCATTACCAATATGCAGTATTCAGAGCGAATCAATTTGCTGCTAGATTCTTTGGTTCAATCACTGTCTACCGCTATCGATGAAATTACACCTTACAATGCTAACCACACAAGAAATATGGTTAAGTATGCAGATGCATTTATCGATTGGTTAAACGAGCAGGAAACAGACTGGAAGTTTGATGAAACAGCAAAGCGAGGCTTCCTAATGAGCGTTGGTCTTCACGACGTAGGAAAACTTACTGTTCCGCTTTCTGTAATGGATAAGCAAAACAGACTTACCCCTGAAGACTTGCTGATAGTAAAAGCTAGATTCGACCGTATGGCTCTTGTTTTTAAGATAGATTACTTAGAGGGTCGAATTAATAAAGACGAATACGAAACTCTTTGCAAAGAAAGAGATGAAGCAATAGATTTTATTCTGGCAGTAAATACTGCAGGTTTCCTTCCTGACGAAAAGCTTGCAAGACTTGAAGATATTGCAAAGAAATCATTTA
>JAKSSI010000207.1 GCA_024403175.1 Clostridia bacterium | reverse complement strand
TGCGTAATCGAAAATCTGACAGTAAAGGATTTATAGGAAGCTCCATTAATGCTAGAAGCCCAGAATTTCTCTGGTATTGTATGTAGAGAATTAGCAATTGAATCGTACAGTATTGATTTATCAAAATGGACTGCTTTAGTGGATCGTATTCATAGCAGAAATAAAACTGTTAAGATTGCATTAGTAGGTAAGTATGTTCGTTTACATGATGCATATCTGTCTGTAGTAGAAGCATTAAGACATGGTGGTTATGAGTGTGGCACAAAAGTAGATATTAAATGGGTAGAATCAGAAGATGTTACAGATGAAACGGCACCAGAAGTATTCAAAGATGTGACAGGTATTATCGTGCCAGGTGGATTTGGTTTCCGTGGTATTGAGGGTATGATTGCGACTGCGAAATATGCGCGTGAGAATAATGTTCCATATTTTGGTATTTGCTTAGGTATGCAGATTGCGGCAATTGAATTTGCAAGAAATGTATTAGGATATGAAGATGCGAACTCGAATGAATTTAATGAAAAGAGTTTACACAAAGTAATTGATTTTATGGAAAACCAGAGTGATGACATCGATAAGGGTGGCACAATGAGACTAGGTGCATATCCATGTGTAATTAAGGAAAATAGCTTAATGGAAAAGTGCTATATGAAACCGGAAATTCAGGAAAGACATCGTCATAGATATGAATTTAATAATGAATTCCGTGAAGAGTATATCGCAAATGGAATGGAAATATCTGGGACTTCTCCAGATGGTTTATTGGTAGAAGCTGTTGAAATTCCAGCACATCCATTCTACATTGGTGTTCAGTATCATCCTGAATTTAAGAGCAGACCAAATAAGGCGCATCCATTGTTTAAAGGCTTTGTTGAAGCTTCAGTAAACAGAAAATAAACAATTAGGAGAAAAATATGTGCGGAATTATTGGATACACAGGAGTTGATCAGGCAGTACCTGTATTACTCGACAGTCTCAAAAAACTTGAGTACAGAGGATACGATTCAGCCGGAATAGCTGTTGTTTCCGAAGAAGGCATTCGTGTCGAAAAGACCATTGGCAAGGTTGATTGCCTTGTTGAAAAAGTTAAGGAAGATGGTCAGCCAGAAGCAAGCTGCGGTATCGGCCACACTAGATGGGCAACACATGGTGTTCCAAGCGATGTAAACGCACATCCTCATCTTTCATACGATGGTAGATTTGCCATCGTTCATAATGGAATTATAGAAAACTTTGCAGAACTTAAGGCCATGCTTATGGAAAAGGGCATTGAGTTCCAGAGTGAAACAGATACAGAAGTTATTGTTCAGCTTCTGGCATATTATTACGACGGCGATACAGCAAAGACTTTAAGAAAGTGCGTATCTAAACTTGAAGGTTCATATGCGCTTGGCGTTTTATCTAAAGAAAAGCCAGGCACAGTTTATGCCGCAAGAGTAGCAAGCCCACTTATCATCGGTCTTGGTGCAGATGCAAATTATTTTGCATCTGACATTACAGCTCTCGTATCTCACACAAAGAACGTTATAGACCTTGACGACGGAGAACTCGCAGAGCTTACTCCAAATGGCGTTAAGGTTTTTGACGCGTTCGGAAATCAAATCGAAAAGGCTCCAAGAAGAATTACATGGGATGTAGCAGCTGCAGAAAAGAGTGGCTACGAACATTTCATGCTTAAGGAAATTATGGAACAGCCTGCAGCTCTTAAGGCTACTATCGAGCCAAGAGTAAAGAACGAAGAAGTTGCATTCGAAGACTTGGATTTAGATGTTAAGAAGTTCAACAGAATTCTCATTACTGCTTGCGGTTCTGCATATCATGCAGGATGTGTTGGAAAGTACGTTTTAGAAAAGCTCTGCAGAATTCCTGTAGAGGTAGACGTTGCCAGCGAACTTAGATACCGCGACCCAGTAATCGACGAAAAGACTTTAACTATTGCTGTATCTCAGTCTGGTGAAACAGCTGATACTATTGCCGCAATTAAGGAATGCAAGGCAAAGGGTGCTACAACACTTGCTATCGTAAATGTAGTAGGAAGCTCCAT
>JAKSSI010000206.1 GCA_024403175.1 Clostridia bacterium | reverse complement strand
CGTGATACTCTTATTTCCACAGTTGCAGCTGCTATGGCTGGTGTTATTTCTATGTAATTCACTATGCCATTGTTAATTTGGGATTTAACGTTATGAATGATTACAATGTACTTCTTGTAATCCATATGGACCCAGTAGATACAAAAGATCCATTAGTATTCAGAGCTAAGGAATACATAGACGAAATTATCAGAGATATCGATGGAGTTGAAAGCTTCCACGATGTTCGTGCCGTTTCCGGCCCAACCCACACAAATATCGTATTTGACATAGTAGTTGAATATTCTTGTAAATATAAAGATGAAGAACTTAAGGAAATGATTTCCGCAAAACTTAAAAAGTTCGACCCAACATTCAATGCTGTAATGAATATCGACCACAAATTTGCATAAAAAAAATCGGATCCTCGCTAGGATCCGAATTTTTTTATTTCTGTTTTAAAGCATTAAGCTGTATTTTTTCATATCCCACACATCTGTGGCAAGTCCATCGTAGAACTCTGGTTCGTGGCATACCATTAAGATGCTGCCTTTGTAGGCTTTAAGAGCTCTCTTCAGTTCATCTTTCGCATCCACATCAAGATGGTTTGTAGGTTCGTCTAGGAGAAGAACATTAGTATTGCGGTTTATAAGCTTACAAAGTCTTACCTTTGCCTGTTCACCACCAGAAAGAACTCTAACCTGGCTTTCAATATGCTTTGTTGTAAGGCCGCATTTTGCAAGAATTGCTCTTACTTCACCCTGGTTTAAGCCCGGAAATTCTTGCCAAAGTTCTTCGAGGCAAGTATTTGTTGCAGGGCCTGTTAGTTCTTGTTCGAAATATCCAATTTCGAGATAATCTCCTCTATGAACCTCGCCGCTAATAGCAGGAATCATACCGAGTAAACTCTTAAGAAGCGTTGTTTTTCCAAGGCCGTTGGCACCTGTTACTACAATCTTTTGACCCTTTTCCATCTTAAGATTTATAGGAGAAGAAAGTGGGCTGTCGTAGCCAATTACCAAATCCTTTGTCTCAAAAAGTACTCTTGCGGAAGCTCTGCCCTCTTTGAAATTAAACTCTGGCTTTGGCTTTTCTGCCGCAAGTTCAATTACATCCATAGCATCGAGCTTTTTCTGTCTAGACATAGCCATATTTCTTGTAGCTACATTTGCCTTATTTCTTGCAACGAAATCCTTAAGTTCTGCAATTTCTCTCTGCTGACGATTGTAAGCTGCTTCAAGCTGAGCCTTCTTCATTTCATAAACTTCCTGGAACTTGTTATAATCGCCAACATAGCGATTAAGTTCGCGGTTGTCCATGTGATAAATAATATTAATTACACTATTTAAGAATGGAATGTCGTGGCTGATAAGAATAAAGGCGTTATCATAATTATTAAGATAAGTCTTAAGCCATTCAATATGTTCAACATCAAGATAGTTGGTAGGTTCGTCTAAGAGAAGAATATCTGGCTTTTCCAAAAGAAGCTTTGCCAGTAAAACTTTAGTACGCTGACCACCAGAAAGCTCTGTAACATCTCTATCTAAACCAAGTTCATCTAAAGAAAATGCATGTGCAATTTCTGTAACCTTGGCATCAATCATGTAAAAATCGTGAGCATCTAAAAGATCTTGCAGAGTACCTGCTTCTTCTAAAAGCTCATCCATCTTTTCCGGGTCAACATCTCCCATGGAAGCATAGATATTGTTCATCTTTTCTTCCATATCAAAAAGGAAGTCGAAAGCAGATTTTAAAACATCTCTAATTGTCTGTCCTTCTTTAAGAACTGTGTGCTGATCCAAATAACCAACACGCACATTCTTAGACCATTCTACTTTGCCTTCATCTGGCATGAGTTTACCAGTTATGATATTCATAAAAGTGGACTTACCTTCGCCATTTGCTCCGATAAGTCCAATGTGTTCGCCCTTCAGCAGGCGAAAGGACACATCTTCAAAGATGGCCCTATCGCCAAAGCCGTGAGTTAAATGTTCTACGTTTAAAATACTCATTAATTACTTAAATACAACCTTGCTGTAGTTATCAATTTCTTCTGCAAGCATACCATATACTTCTGGATATACAGAGTTAGGACCACCCTGGCTAGCACATGGAAT
>JAKSSI010000205.1 GCA_024403175.1 Clostridia bacterium | reverse complement strand
TATAAGCAGTTCCTTAGTTCTAAAACCCTTGCGGATAACCAAAGAACGCATTAAACCATCGTGAAATTTCTTATGATAGAAAGGATAATTCTTTTCTCTAACAAATTCTAAAGTAGCCTTTAAAATCTTATTAAAATCATCAGATACCAGCTGGCATTCTTCTGTTGGAATAATGGAAATAAAAGACTTCTTCATATGAAGGCCTAAAACTGTTGGGCCGTCTTTATGAGAGTTTCCAAAGGTATATTCCATTTTGTTACGGTATGCGTACTGGCTTGGGCAAGGCTTAATTTCAAGCAAAAGCTCAGGTTTAAGGCCAGCAGCTTTAATAAGGCCGCGAACCTCACCTTCCTTGTTTTTGAGTTGATCTTCATAGCTTACGCCCTGGTAGCTGCAACCGCCGCAACCGTCGCTTACCGGACAAATCTTAAAATTTTCCATACTTATCAAAGAATTCTTTCTTGTATTCGCTGAAACGGTCTTCTTCAATGGACTTTCTGATATTTTCTGCTGTTCTTACGAGGAAGTGCAGATTGTGTTCGGAAAGCAGCATTGAGGATAAAATTTCGTCGCTTCTAAAGAGATGACGAAGATATGCTCTGGAGTAAGTTCTGCAGCAATAACAGTCGCACTCTGGGTCGAGCGGAGTGAAATCTTCGGCATACTGAGCATTCTTAATATTTACTCGGCCGTGGCTTGTCATAGCCATACCGTTTCTTGCAACTCTTGTAGGAAGTACGCAGTCGAACATATCGATGCCGCGTTCTACCCCTTCGAAAATGCAGTCTGGAGAGCCTACGCCCATAAGGTATCTTGGCTTGTGCTTTGGAAGACGCTCTACGCAGTCGTCCATAATTTCGTACATAAGCTCTTTTGGTTCGCCAACAGAGAGGCCGCCAATGGAGTAGCCTGGAAGATCTAAATCAGAAACCTGCTTTGCAGATTCTGCTCTTAAATCCTTGTACATACCGCCCTGCATAATGCCGAAAAGACTCTGCTTTTCAGTGTTTTTATGAGCATCTTTGCAGCGCTTAAGCCATCTTGTGGTGCGCTCCATAGACTTCTTTGTGTATTCATAGTCTGAAGGATATGGGCAGCATTCGTCGAAGGCCATCATAATATCAGAACCAAGCGCATTCTGAACTTCCATACTTGTTTCAGGTGTAAACATGTGCTTAGAACCATCGATATAAGAACGGAAAGTAACGCCCTCTTCTGTAATCTTTCTTAAATCACCAAGAGAGAAAACCTGGAATCCGCCGCTGTCTGTCAGGATGGCACCATTCCAATTCATAAACTTATGCAGGCCGCCAGCTTTTTCAACCAGCTTGTGGCCAGGTCTTAAATAAAGATGATAAGTGTTTGAAAGGATGATATGTGCCCCCTCGTGACCCAAATTTGCCACATCTTCAGGCTTTACAGCCTTTACTGTAGCTTGAGTTCCTACAGGCATAAAAACAGGGGTTTGCACATCACCGTGTGGTGTGTGCAAAACGCCCCTGCGTGCTTTTGTTTTTGTATCAGTTTTTAATAATTCAAATGTAACTGCGTCTTTCATATTAATTCTTCAGGCGCTTATCTGATTTAACCGCCAATTTTGTTCCCACTGTCTGGAAAATCTGAACCAGAACGATGAGAAGTACAACAGCAATAACCATTACGATGTATTTGTATCTGTAGTAACCGTAGTTGATGGCAATCTTACCAAGTCCGCCGCCGCCAATGATACCACTCATAGCTGTGTATCCTAAGATTGTAGTAATGGCTGTTGTAGCGTTGGATAAAAGGCTTGGAATAGATTCTGGGATCATAACCTTGAGAATAATCTGCATTGGAGATGCTCCCATGGACTGTGCCATTTCGATAATGTTAGGATTTACTTCTCTTAATGAAGTTTCGGCAAGTCTTGCAATGAACGGAAATGCCGCAATAACCAGTGGAACTATGCTGGCAACTGTACCAACTGCTGTTCCTACGATTAATCTTGTAAGAGGCATTACCAAAATCATTAAAATGAGGAATGGAACAGATCTTAACAGATTAATAATTATGTTAAGTACCTTCATAACTCCGCCAGGAAGAGGCATAACGCCCTTTTTCTCTCCGGCAACAAGAAGTACGCCTAAA
>JAKSSI010000204.1 GCA_024403175.1 Clostridia bacterium | reverse complement strand
TTTTTCTTTCCGCGATGAGCTTGGCGTAGAGATTTTTTTTTTTTCTTTTCCCGACGGAAAGTCCCTCTTTGTCGGAACATATAAAGCCAAAAGCATCTACAATCATTATCAGGAAAACACTTTCAAGTTAAGTAAACGACTTAGTGGAACAAAAACAATAACCCTTGCTTTTACAACATCGGACAGGATTTCCGTACAAGGCTTCTATTTTAAAAAGCAGGAAAAAGCATACGCCTTACTGGACGCTACATCCTGCTCCCGCATATCAGGAGACAGCTTTAGTCTAAAGAATGACGGAATCTATTCCATAGGTAATAACGTTACTATAGACTACGACAACATGAACTTCAAAAACGGAATTAACAGAGTAAGGATTAAAGGTAAATCAAATAACCCTGTCACATCGATTCACATTATGCTTATCAATAATGACACCTCTGAAAGAACAATGGTGGAGATTCCTCATAAGGATGCGGTTGATTGGTATGAATTCCCAATCTCATTTAGCCCGATAAATTCATCCGTCAGCTTTGTATTCCTTCCGGGTTCAGACTTTGATTTTTATTCTTTCGAATTTCTGCAATAAAAAAAGGGCTTCGCAATTCATCTGAACTGCGAAGCCTTTTACTATAGATTAGTTGCTTCTTAATTCCATAAGCTTCTGCTTCAACTCGCCTTCGATACGACCAAGTTCTGCTTCTGCCTCTTTTCTCTTCTGAGCACCCTCAGTCTGAATCTTCATTACTTCATCAAGAGTTGTAATGAGCTGTTCATTGGTGTGCTTAAGAGTCTCAATATCAACAACAGATTTCTCTGCTTCTTTTGCTGTCTCAATAGTAGCCATCTTAAGAGTGTCAGCATTCTTCTTAAGTAAATCATTTGTCATCTGAGTAACTGCTGACTGAGCAGCTGTTGCCTGACGACCATGTTCGATACCAAGTGCAAGAACCATCTGACTCTTCCAAAGAGGAATCGTATTGATAAGTGAAGACTGAATCTTCTCGAGCATCTGTGTATCGTTGTTCTGAAGAAGTCGTGTTTGGGGACCCATCTGAATGGAAATCATTCTTGTAAGTTCAAGGTCATGTAACTTCTTTTCGAAACGATTGCAAAGATTAGCAAAATCGTTGTATGCCTGTGCATCTTCCTGAGCGCCTGAAGCTTCTGCTTTCTTTCTAAGCTCTTCAAGTTCTTCTTTTCTAGCCTGCTCAAGACGTTTCTTACCTGCAATGATATACATTGTAAGTTCTTTGTAATACTTCATGTTCAAATCATACATCTGATCGAACATTGCAATATCCTTCATAAGAACAACCTGATGATTTTCAAGGTTCTTTACAATCTTATCAACGTTTGCCTCAGCTCTTGCATATGAGTTCTTCATTGTATCGAGTTCGTTTTTCTTCTTCTGGAAGAAACCTGCGATACCCTTCTTTTCAACTTCACCTACATTTTTTAATTCGGTAACCAAAGATGCAAGATCCTGACCAATTTCACCAAGATCCTTTGTTTTAACATTATTGAGCGCTGCTTCAGAGAAATTAGCAATATTTTTCTGAGCTGCTGCACCATACTGCATTACCATATTTGAATCGGTAATATCGATTTTCTTATAGAAATCTTCTACTGCAGCCTTTTCTTGTTCTGTAAGCATATCCTCGTTAATCTGGATAGCATTACGATCTCTTTCAGCTTCCTTGGCTGCCTGTTCAGCCTTAAGCTTTTCCTCGTCAACCGGCATCTGAGCATCTGCAAATAATGAAATGTCGTTTGCAGCTGCCGATACATTTGTGGGTTCAAGAGTTAATGTAGGTACCTGTGTTTCTAATTCTGCCATGTCCGTTCTCCCTCAAATATTATAATGATAATGTGATATCGTCGCCGGTAAGTCCTTCTGACTTGAGCATATTCTCCATAACCGTGATATCTGTAGATACGTCTAACGCCTCATCAGCAAATAATGCATCATATTGTTTATCAAACGCTGCGAGAGCAGTAGACATCATATCTTCAACTTTTTCTTTCGTTCCATCGATATTGGTACCGGAAATTCCGGCTCCATCCATTCTAGCATAAGTATTCAGCAATTTCATAGTAGTAGGAAGATAATAAGCAAAGAACTTTCCTACCTCACTCTTTTTCTTAGGAT
>JAKSSI010000203.1 GCA_024403175.1 Clostridia bacterium | reverse complement strand
ATAGCAACTGTAGGTCCAATTACTACTGCGGGCATAAGCTTGTTAACCCAAGCAACACCACAAATTTTAACGATGATTGCAAGTACTACATATACAAGACCTGCAAAGATAGCACCAAGAATCATTCCAAGGTAACCAAGCTGCATTGATGTTGCACCAGCAAAAGCTGCAAACATTGAACCAATGAAAGCAAATGAAGAACCAAGGAATACAGGGCTCTTAAACTTAGTGAAAAGAAGATAAACGATTGTACCAACACCTGCGCCAAATAAAGCTGCTGATGTTGACATGTCATTTCCGACAATTGCGGGAACAGCGATTGTTGCTGCAAGAATTGCAAGCATCTGCTGGAAAGCGAAAACAATTGTCTTGCCGAAGCTCGGCTTGTCGCTTACGTTGTAGATCATTTTCATGTCTAACTCCTCCGTATCATGTTTAGTATTCAATTTTCTATAGAGACGGTCTCCCGAAATCTATTTCACTACATATAATAACGCAAAATAGGAAATGCACATAGATATTTTTAAAAAAATTTTATCAATTATCAAAGAAGGTACCCATAAGTCCACGACCTATAGAAGCACCTATATTTCCTCCAAGTGTTTTACCAAATTTACCACCCACGGTTTTTCCAACAGTCTTTCCTATCTCTCGGCCAATTGTACTTCCTGTTGTTTTTGCCACACTTTTCGCAACTGTATTTACCGCCTTTTTCTTCTTCTGTTCTTTTAACTCAAGCTGCTTTTTCTGTGTAAGTGTAAGCGCCTCTGCTTCTTTTTCTTCCTGCACTTCCGCCTTGTGTCTTTGTAAAAACTCATAAGCAGAATCTCTGTCCACAGCTTCATCATATTTTGTCAAAAGAACGTTACTGTTTATCACACTCATTCTTTCAGATGCATCAAGTCTACCCATTAATTCCTCGGGAAAACGGACCTTCGTTCTTTTTACAACAGTTGGAATTCCGCTTTCGTCTAGAACAGATACTAAAGCTTCACCAATTCCCAGCTCCTGTAATACTGTATAGGTATCAAATTCAGGATTTACTCTAAATGCTTCAGAAGCAGCCTTTGCTCCTTTCTGCTCATTTGGTGTATAGGCATGAAGTGCATGCTGAAGCTTATTTCCAAGCTGAGCAAGTACTCCATCAGGAATATCTCTTGGATTCTGAGTAATAAAGTATATGCCTACGCCCTTAGATCTTATAAGCTTTACCACCTGCTCAATTTTTTCAAGCAAAACCTTTGGTGCCGAATCAAAAAGCATATGGGCTTCATCAAAGAAAAAAACCATCTTAGGTTTTTCTAAATCTCCAACCTCTGGCAATGCCTCGAAAAGTTCTGACATCATCCAAAGTAAAAAGGTCGAATACATCTTAGGATGTAAAATAAGCTTTGCACAGTCCAAAATCTGTATAGTACCATTTCCGTTTGAATCTGTAGTAAGCCAGTCGTTTATTGTAAGTGCCGGCTCTCCAAAAAATTCCTTTGCGCCTTCCGACTCAATAGCTACAAGACCTCTAATAATTGCATTAATTGTAGCCGATGCTATATTTCCGTATTCACTTTCATATTCTTTAGCATTTTCTGACACATGCTGAAGCATAGCCTTTAAGTCTTTTGTATCTATAAGCAAAAGGCCTTCATTATCTGCTATCTGAAAAACAACATTTAATACATCTGTCTGAATATCATTTAGTCCCATTATTCTGCTTAGAAGTAAGGGACCCATTTCTGAAATGGTGGTACGAAGAGGCATACCCTTTTCACCATACACATCCCAAAAGTTTACCGGAAGGCCAGCCTTGCACATTGGCGCCAGATCACCCTTTACATCTGCCAAAAAAACAGGTACACCCATTTTTGAAAAACCTTCCGCCAACACCTTAAGCGTTACGGTCTTTCCAGTTCCGGTTGCACCTGCAATCATTCCGTGACGGTTTGCCATCTTAGAATAAATTACTATTTCTTCATCTCTTGAATTACCAATTAGTATCTTTCCATCAGTTAACATATTTTCCCCTTTACAAATATAGCCGTAGTTTTGAAATAAAATCTACGGCTACTACATTATTACATCCGTTCTTCTACTTTAATGGTTTTCCATATATTAGTACCCCTGTACTGTTGATTTCATCCATTACTCTTGAGTTA
>JAKSSI010000202.1 GCA_024403175.1 Clostridia bacterium | reverse complement strand
TACAGATCTTGTATTCGGTCAGCTGGAATCCGTACTTTCCGACAGACTTGAACTATCATCCTGCACAAGAATGGGTTGCTCCTCAAGACCTGAATGTCTCGAAGCAATTAAGGACGCAGGCTTTGATATTTTGTCTTTTGCTTCCAACCACGCTCTTGACTACGGCAGAACAGCTTTCGAAGATACTCTTAAGAACATCAGCGAAGCAGGTCTATACCTTACAGGCGCAGGCGAAAACGAAGAAAAGGCTCGTCAGTATCCTATTATCGACGTTGAAGGCACAAAGATTGCAATCTTGAGCTTCGGCTCCGTTCTTCCTCAGGGATTCTGGGCAGAAGAAGCTCGCCCTGGCGTAAACCCTGCAAGAGGCATTACAGCGTATGTTGGAGTTGAACACGAGCAGCCGGGTACTCCTTGCAGAACATATACTTTCCCGCATCCTGATGACCTTAAGCGCATGCAGCAATCCATAAAGGAAGCAAAGACAAAGGCAGACCTGGTATTCTGTTCCTTCCACTGGGGTATCCACTTTAAGGAAGCTGTTATTGCAGATTACGAAAGATACTATGCACATTTTGCCATAGATGCAGGTGCAGATCTTGTTTTCGGACACCACCAGCACATTTTAAAGCCTGTAGAAGTATACAACGGCAAGGCTATTTTCTATGGTCTCGGCAACTTCTGCATGGAAGAAGTTATGAACTTTAAGCGCGACCAGGAAATGAAGCGCCAGGATATGAGAACATCCAAGTCTCACACAGAAATGACAGCTATTTCCGATGCGTTCAAGACTACAACAAGATCCTTCCCAATGGATTCCTACCTTACTATGATTCTTAAGGCAGTAATCAAGGATAAGAAGATTGTAAAGGTATCTTATCTGCCTGCATATCTTCCTGTTGGATCTCAGACTTACATCTGCCCACCGGATGATCCGAGATACACAGAAGTAATCGAATACGAAAAGAAGATTACCGCTGCAATGGAACTTGATCCATCCGTTCACGACAAGATTGTAGACAACGAAGTTGTAATTATAGGCTAATTTTGTAATCAACTGAATAAAAACCTGTTAACGAAAAGTATTGTAGGATTCTACAATACTTTTTCTTTTGCAATGTATGATAAATAAAAAACAGGCCTGTTAATTTATCTACTTATGGCTTTTGCCTTGAAATAAAATAATTCAATTGTGTATAATCATTGTCGGTTGATACATATAATAGACGGGAATATTATGAAGAAAAGTCAGGAAATCTTACAAATATTTAAGGGTATTACTTATATCGGACAGGTTGGTGTTTCCGTAATTACTCCCGTACTCGTTTTCGCTTTTGCTGCCTATATGCTTGTCATAAGGAAGGGTGGAAGCGAAGTTTTTATGATTATCGCAATTCTCTTCGGCCTTGTGGTTGGATTTTTCTCCGCAAAGAGCTTCTTGGGCGATCTTCTGAGGGTTACAAAGCCTCAGGAGGAAACAGAAAAGAAGAGCGTTGGTTTCAATAAACATATATAGGAAAAACAATGGCTACACAACAAAGTAAAGACACTGTTAAAAAGGAAGTAATGCACATTATAGTAGGCGTTCTTATTCTGGACGTAATTATGTGCCTGGCGTTCCTCGTATTAAAAAGGTTCAATCTTTCGGTAGTGCTTGGCGCTGCAACCGGAAGTGTAATAGCAATAATCAACTTTGCGTATCTTGGTTCTTCTGTCATTAAGGCTCTAAATATGGGCGAAAAGGGCAAGGGCTACCTTCAGAGAACTTACATTATAAGAGTTCTATTAAACTGTGCCGCAGTTGTTATTGCCGCAAAATTTGAACAAGTTAATTTAGTGGCGGGAATAGTACCGCTATTTATGCCGAGAATTACCATCTACGCAATGCAGATTCTCGGTATGTATAAACCGGAGGAGTAAAAATGAATGTAGACATCCACGGCGTGCCGGTGTACTACCGAATTCCGATACTGGGCGGAATTCCGATAACATCGACTCTGCTTGTAACCTGGGGTGTAATGTTGATTCTTACCGGTCTGTGTATATGGCTTACGCACGATCTTAAAGTAACCAACATTTCAAAGCGTCAGGCTGCAGCCGAAAAGATTGTATCCATTGCTGAAAACTTTGTAATCAGCACCATGGGTAAACAGTGG
>JAKSSI010000201.1 GCA_024403175.1 Clostridia bacterium | reverse complement strand
ATGCAGCTACAAAGTTTGCTGCATCAAGTAATGAATCATGGCTTCCTGTATCAAGCCATGCAAATCCACGCCCCATAGTTTCTACCTTCAAATCACCACGCTCGAGATACGCATTATTAACAGCTGTAATCTCTATTTCGCCACGAGCAGAAGGCTTAACATTCTTTGCTATTTCAACCACATCATTATCATAGAAATATAGGCCTGGCACTGCATAATTACTCTTTGGAACTTCAGGCTTTTCCTCAATTGAAATAGCATTTCCAGCTTCGTCAAATTCGACTACGCCATACTCTCTAGGATCGCGAACGTAGTATCCAAAGATAGTTGCTCCACTCTTTCTTGAAGCTACATCACGAAGCTTCTTTGAAAAACTCTGACCATAGAAAATGTTATCGCCAAGTACCAATGCAACATTATCATCTCCTATGAATTCCTCACCAATAATAAACGCATCAGCAAGACCTCTTGGGCTCTCCTGAATAGCATATTCAATTCTAAGTCCAAGCTGACTTCCATCACCCAAAAGTTCTTCAAATACAGGTAAATCTCTTGGTGTAGAAATAATAAGTATCTCTTTAATATCCGCAAGCATAAGTGTGCTAAGTGGATAGTAAATCATTGGCTTATCAAAAACAGGCATAATCTGTTTTGAAATAGCCTTTGTTAATGGATATAATCTGGTGCCGGAACCTCCGGCAAGAATAATGCCTTTCATATTAATCCCCTTATAATTAGTAACCTAAATAGCTGAGGTTCATATCTGTATTTCCACTAATACCGCCTACTGAACCCTTTGAAGAGTACTGCCATAAGTCATATCTTCCTGTATAAGTTACTTCAGTATTGTACTGTGCAAGCCAAATCTTAAAGTTACCTAATGAGCCAACATTCATCTTGCTTGTAAGCCAAGACTTATTAGCATATACACCTGCTGTATATCCGCTGTTCTTCATTGTCTGACAGAATGCCTGAATTACTGCAGTACGTGTTCCAGCATCAATCCTGTCACCACGGCCATTACTGTCCTCAACGTCTAAGAATACTGGATATGAAATCTTGTATGACTTAATAAGATCAATTGTCATGGAAGCTTCTTCTACAGCCTCAACATCTGTAATAGCCTGGCTGAAGAAATAGATACCAACCTTTAAGCCTGCATCTGTTGCACCCTTTATATTGGTTCTAAACTTAGGATCTTCTACCAAAGCACCTGTTGATGAACCTCTGTAGCCACATCTGATAATTACAAATGAAACACCAGAGTTCTTAACAGCTGTCCAGTTAATATTTCCGTTCCACTTAGAAACGTCAATACCCATGACACCTGAGCCTTTAACAAGTGCACCCTTGCTATCAAAGGTATACTTAGCACCCTGAATGATCTGTTCACCTGTTACGAAGTTTCCGTTCTTATCAAAGAAATATGTCTCTCCCTTAAGTGTCTGCCATCCAGTGTATTTTGCATTTTCGCCTTCAGCTGCTTTTCTGTAATATACAAGGCCTTCCTTGTAGTAATCTGCTGCCTTAGCCTCTATAAATTCGCCATCCTTAGTCTTAAGGTAAAGCTTGTTACCCTTTGTATCTGTTAATGGTGTTGTTGTATCCTCCTTAGGGTCAACCTTTGGTGAAGGAGTTGGAGAAGCTATTGCTTCTGGCTTCTCTTCTGGCGCTTCTTCTGGTGCCTCTGTTGGACTTACAGCTGGAGTCTCAACTGGTGATACAATTGGTTCATCTGGCGCTGTTTCTGAAGCTGCCGGAGTATTTGATGGAGCAGGGTCATTATCAGAGTCATCTGTTTCTGTATTCGAAGGGTCTACTTCGCCACTTGGTGCAGGTTCTTCCGTTTTTTCTACTTCTTCAGAAGCAACAAGTATTCTTTTTGAAGTCATAAATCTTTGTGCAAGAACGCCTCTTGTTACCCCAAGCTCACTAACCTTTACTGTAGGTGTAACCTTTGCTGGATTCATAACTGAAGCCTTATCAACCTTTACATATCCACCATCGATCTGTGTAGAAGTTGATTCAACCCATTCAACTGTATCTTTCAGAGTACCTTCTGTTGCAAGTCCTGCAGCAGTATCTTCTGCTTTTTTACAATCTTGCATTTCAGGTGCTGAACCATTGCATGCTGCTTTATATTTATCTTGTGCTTTTGTTAATTCACCTTTTTTACTATCTAATTGTTTATTTAGTTCTT
>JAKSSI010000200.1 GCA_024403175.1 Clostridia bacterium | reverse complement strand
CTTCTTTCATTGATATTCTAGACATAGATGGGGCAGATGTAAAATACTTTGATGCTATGGGCAAGTATAGGGAGGAAGCATGGAATGGTTTAAATCATGCTTTATCGGGATGGATGCTGTTAGCACAAACGTGAATATCCGCAAATTAATGGCAGAAAAGCGATAAATTAAGCAAATTTGTATCGAAAAATTAGAAAACGTCATGCAGAAAATCGATAACATATTTGCATTTTACAAACGAATAATTGACAAATATAATCGAGTTAACGAACAGGCTATAAGAAATAAAGGAGAAAATGTTATGGGAAAAGATTACGTTCCAACTCTTAAATATGGTCCGGAAGATAAAATCGCACCAATCCCTCCATATGAAAGAGGACTTCAGACAATAATTGCTGAACCATGGCTTAAAGTTGAACAGACTTGCTTCAGCGATCTTGAAGGTACAAATTTTGATAGAGAAGGAAATCTTCTGTTTGTAGAAGCAGGCGGTCCTGCTAGTAAGCTTCACAGAGTAAACTGTGATACAAAGGAAGATACAGTTGTTTACGAAGATCCAGAAAAGAGAGCTATGTCAGCAGTAAAGCCTGCTAAAGACGGCAGAATCTGGATTCCAAGCGTAGGCCCTACTTTTGATAAAGGATACATCTTCTCATGTAATCCAGATGGTACAGATTACAGAGTAGAACTTGAAGGTCCTGTAGTAGATGATATGTGCTTCGATTCAAAGGGCGGTATCTATTACAACAACTTCATCGGTAACGTTGGCGACCCTGCTGGCGGAGTATACTACAGATCACCAGAAGGCGAAATCACACCAGTATTAGAAGGTCTTTGCGGACCTAACGGTATGGCAATCTCAAAGGATGAAAAGACTTTATGGATCACAGAATCAAATGCAATGAGACTTACAAGAGTTTCACTTGATCCAGAAGGTGGCCCTACAGATATCGCTCCATTCGGTGTACATGTATGCTACTACTTCTCAGGTGGCGGCGTATGTGACTCATGTGAAATCGATGATGACGACAACTTATACGTTTCAATGTATGCTCAGGGCAGAATCATGGTATTCAATAAGGAAGGATGGCCAATCGGTCAGATTCTTATGCCAGGCAGAGAAAACGGCGAACATCTTGGAACTACACATACAGCAATTCGTCCAGGAACAAATGAAATCTATATCTGTACTAACGATGCTAAGAACGGTGCATGGATCTTCAAGGCTGGCGCATTTGCAAAGTGCTCAATGGCAAGCTATCAGTTCCTTTAATAGAAGTTAATTACAGTTATTCAGAGTGTGAATAAGTGTGAAATAAAGTGTTTTATAATTTTTCGGGAGGAAAATAACAATGAAAGAATTTATGTTAGACGGCAAAGTTGCTCTTGTAACTGGAGCAAGCTATGGTATGGGTCTTGAAATGGCAAGATTATTTGCTAGAGAAGGCGCAAACATCGTTATTACTGCCAGAGGAGAAGCTAGATTAAACAGAGCTTTAGAAGCAGTTAAGGCAGACCTTACACCTGGTAAGAGAGCTATCGGCGTTACAGCTGATACAGGTTCATACGAAGATACAGTTAAGGTATTTGATAAGATCGAAGAAGAATTCGGCGATCTTGATTTCTTAATCAACAATGCTGGTAAGGGTGAAATGGAAATTATCGACGACGTAGTTGAAGAACACATGATGGAAACTCTTAACATTAACCTTGCTGGTCCAATCAGATACTGCAAGCAGGCTCTTGAAAGATTCTTCTTCAAGAAGAACGCTGGTAGAATCGTTAATATCTCATCAGTAAATGGTAAGAAGCCATGCGCAGGTATTGTTTACAGTGCTACAAAGGCTGGTCTTAACAATGCTACAATGTCACTTGCATTCAGAACAGCAGGAACAAACATCACAGTTAATGCTGTAGCTCCTGGTGCAACTATCACTCCAGCTCATCTTGCTAACCTTAGAGGCGAACAGGATGGAGGAGAAGAATGGCTTAAGTATGCTGGCCCTTATTTCAACTATCAGGTTCCTGATACAACACCTCTTGACCAGGCTTATGCATGTCTTTATCTTTGCTCAGAAATGGGTAAGTCAGTTACAGGTCAGGTTATCCAGGTTTGCAACGGAAGCTATCTTGGTTTATTTAAATTAGATTAGTACAGAAAGAAAAAAAGGAGAAATACAAAGGCAGAATTAGAAAAAAAGAAGAAAGAATTATTAGAAGCTTCCCAC
>JAKSSI010000020.1 GCA_024403175.1 Clostridia bacterium | reverse complement strand
AGGTAATGACCGTTTTTCAGCTGAGTAGCACCTTCTTTTCGCTGAAGGAAAAGTACCTCAAGAGCAGGTCTTTTCTTTGGAATTTCAGTGTTTAAGACCACTCCAATGCCTTCTAAGTACTCTTTTGCAGCTACTCTTCCGGCCTCTATGGCTTTAGCTTCATCGAGTTTTCTTGAAACCAAAATTCCACTTAAAATAAGGCACAACACAAGCAGTATGGCTATTAAGATTGTTTTTGCTTTAGACCAATCCATGTTCTGCCTCCATCTTTAAATTCAATAAACCAGCTAGGTACCAAATATCCGTTTTCAACTTTGTAGCAGGTTTTGATATTAGAAACTTGCTGAGCTGTAAACACGTATGCGTCGCCCTCTTCAATATTAATGAATGCGGTGCCACCAATGCTATTTAAATATTTTTTATATGTTTCAAGAGAAATTTGCGCTATAGCGTTTGGTGCCTGAAGCACATCTTCCTTTATTGTATATGACTTATTTGAAACTATGGCATGTCTTAAATAAGAGCTTACCTGTCCACTTTCAACGGTAATTCGCATAGCAAGAGCATCATCGCCAATTATAGGTTCGCCGTCTAAAGACTGGGTAAAGTAATAAGTATGCTTAGCATTTCTATCATTTCCTGCTACCTGTGCATATGAAAGCACAAATACCGGATGAGAATCATCGTTATTGAATCCACCGCACATGCTTGCAAAATTCAAAGCAGTCTGAAGATCGCCAAAGAAACCTGCGGATTCACCGCTCTTTACCGCAGTATTCTTGTACTCAAGTGTACCATCGGCCTGAATACTTAAAGTTTTCTGCCCGTAGCCGTACATGTAAGTAATATTTCCAAAGCTGTCGGAAATACGTCTTACAAAGCTTAATGTGCCTCCGAAAATTGCTTCTGCAACCATCTCAAGTTCTGGAGAGTCTTCTTTATATTCTTCGTAAGAGAACGGAAGTGATTCTGTCTTCTTAGTAACGGAAATTGGAATATAAACATTACTATCAACGCCTAAAACCTGGTTTGCAGGATACGCACTGTCTCCAACAATCTTTATCGATCCAATAATTTCCTTAGCCCAATCTCTTTCGTTTTCAGAAATAATTCTGTAGTACTTCCCGGCAATTTCATCCTTTATTAGTATGCTGTCCTTTGCTGCATTTGTAAGAACTATTGATGTGAGATTTTCAATATTTGAGAATCCGCTAGCTCTTTGTATACCATATGCGTTGCAGAACTGGAGAAACGGAATACGGTAGTTGAATTTAAATTCCATGGAAACAGTCTGATCCGTAGACCAATCCATCTGGTCCTTTGAAATTTCTGTGACCATAGATGAACTTTGGTCTGTAAACACGGAGAAAAATGTGCACAAATTTCCATAAAGAACAGTCTTATTATTGGAATTTGTCTTTGCACCGGCTCCGTTAGAATAGATAACCATATCAGGAGCTACTACATCTGTTGCAAGCTGCGTATTCTCTTGAGTCTGGTTCTGAGAGAACGGGATAATGCTTGAAATATCAACGGCTGTATCCCTAACAAAGACCAAATATAAAAGTAGTATTGCCATTAAAAACAATACTACTAAAATTATCGATTTAATTTTTTCTACAACTTTTGTGTTCATTACTTGAACAAGGATTTAAGGAAACTGGAAATAATGGAAAGAGCTCCACTCTTTTCTTTTGTCTGAGTGAATACCTGAGAATCAACTTCTTCTTTTGCCTTTACGCAGATGTACTTTGTAATCTTTTCAGGCTCAGCCTTTTTTACTTCTTCAGTTGTTTCCTTTTCGGCTACTTCAGCCTTTTCTTCTTTTACTTCTTCAACAGTTTCTACAACAACTTTGTATAAGCCAGGCTTAACATTTTCGATTGTTGAGGAATAGAAACCGATATTGTCTTTGCTTGTGTAAGAAGCAGGAGTTGTATAAAGAACATCTGTGTAAGATGCCTTAGTATCAAAATCAATAGCTTCGAAAGTAGTTGTGTCCACGCCTTCGTAAGATACTGCAGTCTTTGTAACAGCAGTTCCGGAAACATAGCTTGTAACAACTTCTGTTTTCTTAACTTTTTCTTCGTAGATGCTAACCTTTATTGTAGCAGCCTTATTAAGCTTTACAGAAACAAGGAAGCTATCTGAAGAAACAATGGAATTTTCCAAAGGACTTACGATTGTGGCTGTTGGTTCTTCAACAACTACAGCTGATTCAGTTGTAAGGTTATCAGCAAATGCAAATGAACTCATCAAAAGAACAAGAGTTAATACAAAAGCTGTGATACGCTTAAATTCCTTCATGCCTCCTCCTTTCTTATGCTATAATTAACCAATGATATTTGTACACTATTAATATACCATTTATTTGTTACAGAATAATTACACTCGAATTAAGTGGAATTTACATAATACAGGAGTTATTTGGATGAAATTGGTAAATATATATACAGACGGAGCATGTTCCGGCAACCAAAACGACACAAATATTGGTGGTTGGGGTGCAGTTTTAGAGTTCGCAGGCAAGGAAAAAGAGCTTTGCGGAGGCGAAATCAACACCACAAATAACAAAATGGAACTTACAGCTCTTCTTTCAGCACTTTCAGCCCTGAAAGAAGATGGTCTTAATCTGCGCATTTTTTCCGACTCATCTTATCTTGTAAACTGCTTTAAGCAGGAATGGTATGTTAAGTGGCAGAAAAATGGCTGGAAAAACTCAAAAAAAGATCCCGTGGAAAACCGCGAGATCTGGGAAAAGCTTATAGAGCTTCTTTCAAAGCATACATATACTTTCTATCTTGTTAAGGGTCATATTTCAAACCCTACACAATCTGACTATAAAAAATTTTGCGAGCACAACGGAAGCGAATATAGTTTCGACCAGTTTAAGCTGATTATTGACTATAACAATCGCTGCGATGCACTCGCAAATGTCTTCATTAAAGAAAATTGATTTTTAGTAGCTGTAAGTAATTACATATACAGTTCCATTTATTCCATAGAGAGTAAATGTTCTTCCGTATGCAAGAGCATCTTCAAGACTTGTCCAATATTCAGATGGACTAGTACTATCTGTCTTTAATCTTTCTAAATCTTTATTAAGACATGCAACTTCTTTTGCAATGCTCATTGTTCCTGATTTGAGATTTATTAAATCAGAATTTTCAAATGCACTCTTATCTACTTCATCGATATAATTGAGCTTACTTACTCCTGTGAAGTAATTTCCATTGCTGTGAGCAATCATAAATGCATCTTTTACAGTTTCATCGTAGAAGTTTGTTTTCTTTTCTACTTTGCCACCTGCTGTTTCAAGTTCAAGGCAGTAAACCGGTGTAGAACCAAATACTTCAAGATATTCACTCTTTATTACAACACTTCCCTTACCAGCTACAAGCTTTCCACCTAAGGAATCATAGAGAACGACAAGATCTATTTCTCCATTTGCATTTTCTCTTGCGTAGCTTACATTTGTTGTTGTAACATCTGACAGACTTACGAGTTCACCGTTTTCAAAGATAAGTGCGTTGTCTGCAATATTTCTGCTTCCAAGTTTCTTTTCATCAGCCTTAAGGCTTCCGTAAATGTTTCCTGTTAAAGCAACAAAGCTGAGTCTGTCTGGATATGCAAAGTTTAATGTTGCAGCTTTTCCATAAAGACTTGTATCAGTTACAGGAAGATTAAATTCCATAACTTCATTTCCACAAACCATATTTGCTTTACCATCTAAGGAAACAACAAACACTGCATTGTTTGTAGAGCTTGAATAAGAAGAACCACTTACTGCAGCAATCTTTCCGTCTACTGTTAAGGAAAGACCAATGTGCGAACCAGGCTTATAGTTAGCGATGGATGAAACTGCGGATGGAAGAACATCAAACTGCTTTCCGCCAAGAGCTGTTATGCTTGTTGGTTCGGCAGGTGAACCTTGAACGTTTTCGTAAAGTACAGATACCTTTGTGTCGCAAACAAGAATCTTGTTTTCATCTTCTCTGTAAATTGCTACGTCGCCAGCCTTAAGTTTATCCTTTGTGATTAAAGCTCCGTTCTTATAAATTGTGTAATCAGATCTTCCTGCAAGAGTAGTAAGAACTCCTGCATCGCCAGATGTTTTAATGATTACTGCACTTGCAGCTTCATAATCAATAACAGACTTTGGAAGGAAAGTAAGTGCCATTCCTTTGTTATTTAAAACAACATATCCGCTCTTTCCGATAAGATTATTTCCGGAAATAGATTTTAAAGTCTTGTAACTTGAATCGGATGTCTTAAGTGTCTTTGCGCCAATATCTACAGACTTAAGAACAGTTTCTTTTGTCATTGTAAATACTGTGTTCTTTCCTCTTGCATCTGCATTAATTGCATTTACAAAAATCTTTGCCGCATCGCCTCTTGTAATAGTATCGGATGCAGAACTTACCTGTGTTCCGTTAAGAAGTCCGAGAGTCTTTGCATAAGCGAAATGTCCGTATGGCCATACTCCGCCAACTTCAGAATCTTTATATCCAATAAGACGAATAATAAGTGTTACTGCTTCGCCGGCTGTAATAATATTGTTTGGTTTAAATGTTCCGTCTGGGCAACCGCTGATAATTCCAAGTCCTTTAGATGCCATATTTACATATGGAGCAAACCACGCAGATGCCTTAAGATCCGGGAAGATTGTCATGTTTTTATACTTAGAAAAATCTGCATCTGTATGCATAGACACAACAGCAAGCTTAGAAAATTCTGCTCTTGTTAAAGTTCCGTTAGGATTATATGTGCCGCCGCCTGCGCCTTCAATAACACCCATAAGTCTTAAGACTTCTACAGCAGCTGCTGTTCGTGAATCTGTAATATCAGAAAAACTAGATGCCGCAAAACTTGGCACAGCCATACTAAGCAGCAGAGCTAATGTTAATGTAATTATTATTAATCGTTTTTTCATTCCTATCTCCTATTCTGCTCTCAGCGCTTCAACTGGCTGCAGCTTAGATGCCTTAACTGCTGGATAAGATCCAAACAAAAGGCCAAGTGCAACAGAAAATGCAAATGTGGCAAGGGTTACCCAAACAGGTGGGTAGATAGTCATTTGAAGAGCCAAGCGGCCAACTACAATACTGCCAACATATCCTATTGCTATACCTATAAGACCGCCTATGCCGCAAAGCATACCGGCTTCTATAAGGAATTGAACTACTATACTTGCTTTTGTTGCACCGATTGCTCTTCTAATACCAATTTCTTTGGTTCGCTCGGTTACTGTTACAAGCATAATATTCATAATGCCTATACCACCAACAAGAAGAGAAATTGCAGCAATACCGCCAAGTACTAAACCGATAATAGTGAGGAATTCATTTTCACTTTCCTGCCAAGAACTTTCAGAATAAACGTTGTATCCTCCAGTTGAAGAATTTACAACGCCCTTCATATATGCACCGATTTTAGAAATCGCTTCTTTTAGTGTGCTTGAGTCCTTAGCCTTAACATAGAAGGTATCCATAGTCTGCCCACCAAGAAGTCTTGTTGCAGAATATGGAAGAAGGAAGAAATTATCCATATTAGATCTGCCCTTCGACCCTTCAGAGGATCTTGATGCATAAACACCTATTACTTCAAATTTATTTCCGTCTATTTGAACAAACTTTCCAATCGGATCTGTCTGACCAAAGAATTCGCTTACTGCGTCGGCACCAATTACACAGACCTGATTGTATTTTTCAATGTCGAGATAAGCTATATCTCTACCACGTGCAAGTTCAAGATTATTTACTACAGCGTATTGATCCGACCCATAATAGATTTGTGGAGGCGCAGAAATTAAATTCCAATTTTCATCGTACTTGTATTCAATATTTGCAGATGATTTTGTTCCATAAACGATTGTGGCGTTACAATGTCCCTGCGGAGAAATGCCTGTAACTAAATCTGGAATTGTACTGCAGAATTTGTATAAGCCCGGAAAATAATCTGTGCCCTTACTATTACCATCTTCATCCCACACCCAAGAATATGCCTGAACCGTAATCTTATTGCTGCCCATAGCAGAATACATATTCTTTGTGTAAGCCTTCATGCCTTCCATTACAGACACGATAGTCATTACGGCTGCAATACCGATGAAGATAGAAAGGATTGTAAGTATTGATCTACCCTTCTTACCAGTGATAGAACGCCATGCAAATTTAATTGACTGAAGTAGATTCATTACCAATCCACCTCCTTAGTTCTATCTTCAACTATCTTACCGTCTGCAATACGTACAATACGCTTTGCAGTTTCGGCAATAGAGTTGTCGTGAGTGATAAGAATTACTGTTGTTCCTTGCTTGTTTAAATCCTGAAGGAACGCAAGAATTTCTTTACCCGTTCTAGAGTCCAGCGCACCTGTAGGTTCGTCGGCCATAACAATGTGCGGTGTTGTAGCAATAGCTCTTGCAATAGCAACTCTTTGCTGCTGACCACCAGACATCTGTGTTGGAGAATGTTTTTCTCTGCCTTCTAGCCCCATGCGCTTAAGCGCTGCTAGTGCAAGCTCTCTTCTATCAATTGGATCTATTCCCTGATAGATAAGAGGCAGCTCTACATTCTCTAAAACAGTAAGAGATTTTAATAAGTTATATTGTTGGAATATGAAACCGATTTCTTTATTCCTAATTCTTGAAAGCTCTGAATCGTTAAGCTCTTTTACGTTTGTACCGTTTAGGAAGAATTCGCCACGCGTTGGAATATCTAAGCAACCAAGCACATTCATCAGTGTTGATTTACCACTACCTGATTGCCCAACAATTGCAACAAATTCTCCTATATCGATCGTAAGGGATACACCGTCTAAGGCTCTAACTTCGCTTTCAAGACCTTCATCGTATATCTTGTATACGTCTTCGACCTTAATTAGCTCTGCCATAAACTATCCCCAAAATTCAGATGAAATAAGTTGAGTGAATACTTCTGTACCGTCTTCGATACCTTCTTTGATTTCAACGTTTGCGTTATCGCTGATACCAATAACAACAGCAACTGGATCAAAGCCTGCTGGAATTTCTTCATCGTTGTACATGAGTGTAACAACGTCGTCAGGATTTGCATTTCTTACGTAGAGTACATTTGCTTCAGTACCATCTTCAAGTACAACATTTCTAACAGCCTGAAGTGGAACTACTAAGCAGTTGTCACTCTGGCTTGCTGTAATCTTGTAGTTGATGTAACTGTTGAGCTGAATATTTCCATCCCAGTTATCTGCAACGATTGTAACAGGGTATGTTGCAACACCGTTGTTGATTGTAGATGACCAGCTAACTGTATCTACATAACCAAAGCACATTGTACCCCACTGGTCTAACTGAACCTGCATACCAGGCTGAATGAAACTGATATTTCTTTCATCAACTGTTCCTGTTACATAAATCTGAGAAGAATCAGAAATTGTAACGAGCATGCTGTTTTCAGAAATTGGTTCGCCTTCTCTTACAGAAAGACCAATTACTCTTCCTGAAATAGGAGCAACTGCATTGCAATTATCAAGATTCTTCTGAGCCTTTTCTAAAGCCTTTTCAGCATCTTCAAGAGCTTTTTCTAATTCGAAAATTTCATTGTCTGCATTTTCTGTATCGAAAACTACAAGTACTTCGCCAGCTTCAACTTCGAGATAATCTAAAAGTTTGCTGGAAACTACTGTACCGGATACAGAAGAATTTAAAGATGAAATCTTGTTGTATTCAAGTGTTGCATCTTCATATGGATAAACTATATCTCCTTCAAACTGTGTTGTAGCAGATGCCACCATACCTTCAGTAAGTACACCTTCATTCTTTAAAGAAACAGTTATAGAGAACAGCTTAGAACCTTCTTGTGTAATTCTGCTTACCATATTTACTGCTTCAACTTTTCCCTTTACAACAGACATAAGCTGTGGAATAGAAACATCTACAGGCTGGCCAACATAGAAAGCATCTTTGTAAGCATAGCTGTAGTACTGTGTAAGCTTCATTGTTCTGTCGTCGATAAGTGTTGCAAGTTTCATCCCCTTTGAAACTTCATCACCGGATTCAAGCTTAACAACATCAACAATTTTGCCGGAAAACTTTGGTGAAAGATTTACTCCTGCAATATCTTTTCTTGCTGCGCTAAGTCTCTTCTGATATCCTTCGTAATTTTTCTTTGCACTTTCGAGCATGTTCTTTGCTGCAGAAGATTCAATAGTAAAAAGCTTGTCTCCTGCTTCTACCTGCTGACCCTCTGTTACAAAAACTTCTGTGCAAGTGCCTGATGTAGAAAGAGAAAGTGTTTCAGTGTTCTTTGTTTTAGTAACACCGCTTCCTTCTACTACAGATGTAATGCTTCCATAGTGAACAAAGTCTGTTAATACATCTTTGTTAGATGAACCCTTCTTGAAGAATTTTGTGTAAGCGAAAAATGCAATAATTGCAAGAATCACAATTATTACAATTGTTCTAATAATTCTTCGGGTCTTCTTTTTCTGTGCTGCTGTTTTAGGAGCTGCATTTGGATCTTTTTTGAAAATACCCATTTGGATAAATCCTCCCCCTCATGATAAAAAATATATATTAAGCCGCAAATAGTACTATCTGCGGCTTTTTAGCAATTAAATTAATAGAATGTAGCAACAGGTTCTTCTGGTGCTGCGCACTTTTCGATTTTTTCTACAACGATAACAGGGCCAAGCTTTCCGCCATAAGCCTTCTGCTTTTTGATAGTAAGCTTTCCTGTAATAACGGCCCAATCGCCTTTAACAATTGGTTCGCCATTCCATTCGCATACAAGAGCGGCCATCTGAATATCTTCAACACAGCATGTCATAAGTTCTCGTCCAAAAACAAAATTGCTGCCTGTAAGATCTTCAGAAATACCAAGAGCACCCTTTACAGTAATCTTCTTGCCTTCATATGAATCTAAATCTTCTGTAAGATCTCTGTACCAAAGTGCATAGTCTCTATCCTCGACCACAAATTCCTTAGCATCTTTATCGAAAGGAAGTGGATCTTCAATATCGTCTACTCTTGCTTCTCTTGTTTCATCTTCGTAGAAAATATCTGCACGTCTGCTGATACCTCTTACTATCTTATGGAATTCCATAAAATCAGTTGTTGTATCATCGAAACGATTGAATACTATAACATCACAAGTTTGAATCTTATCAAAAACAAGCTGACGCATTGTCTGATTGTACATAAGGAAAGAATCGGATTCTGCAAAGCTGTATTCCTGATAGATAATCCAACTATCTGGCATAGCATTTACTAAATCATTAATGAGCCACATTCCGTTATATTCAATCATAACCTTATCAGGATTGTACTTTTCTGTAAGGCTATCTAAAAATGCACCATTGAGTTTTCTCTGAGATTCAAGAACAACTACATGGATGTTTTCTGTTCCCTTTGGGAATTTATCTCTAGGGAATCTTTCTTCAGATAAATCAAGTTCTGTATCACCCTGTTCGCAAAGAAGAACAAGAGTTGATTCTAAACCGTCATTAAAACGTTCATCTTCAAGAGTTTCCTGCAAAAATGTTGTCTTACCAGAATCAATAAATCCAGTGAAAAGATAGCAAGGAACTTCTCTTCTTAATGCCTGCGCCATTTTCTAACCTACCTACTTTAATCCCCAAAGCTGGGTAACTGCTTCTTCATTAAGCTTATGACCAATTACGCAAATCATGCCAGTTGGTTCTGCTGTGCCTTTTCTAATGTCGATTTCACCAGGTGTGTAATCGAAGTGAATCCAGCTGTTATCAGGAGCCTGAAGTATACCCTTAGCTCTTAATACCATGCCAAACTTTTCTTCATCATCAAGTGCTGTAAGTGCAGCCTTAATATCATCTTCAGAATACTTTCTAGCAGTTTCCTTACCCCAAGACTTAAATACTGCATCAGCTTCGTGGCTGTGATGGTGATGATGTTCATGATCGTGGCAATCGCAATCTGGATCGTCGCATTCATCTTCATCATGATGATGGTGATGGTGATGATGTTCGTGTTCATCGTCATCATCGTCGTCATGATCGTGGTCGTGACAGCTACAATTTGGATCGTCGCATTCGTGTTCGTGCTCTGCAACAAGTTTTTCAAGTTCTTCCTTAAGCATGTCGCGACCCTCAATGATTTCAAGAATCTTCTTGCCGTCTAATGCATCCCAATCTGTTGTGATGATAGTTGCATTTGGATTCTTCATTTCAAGAAGTTCAACTACATCTGCCACAAGTTCTGGGTCGGCATCCTTGGTTCTAGAAAGCATAATTACGCTTGCTGTTTCTACCTGATCGCCAAAGAATTCACCGAAGTTCTTTAAGTACTTCTTGCACTTTGTAACGTCTACAACTGTTGTAAGTCCGCCTACAGTAAGACCTGCTTCCATTACAGAATCTACTACAGTGGAAAGCGCACCCACGCCAGTTGGTTCTATGAGAATTCGATCCGGGTTGTAATCTGCCTGAATCTTCTTAATTGACTTTTTAAAATCTCCAGAAAGAGAGCAGCAGATGCAGCCAGAGCTCATTGCTGTAATTTCAATGCCTGTGTCCTTAAGGAATCCGCTGTCTATTCCAACTTTACCGAATACGTTTTCAACGAGAACAATCTTTTCGTTGTTATATGCTTCTTTAATTAATTTTTTAATAAGCGTTGTTTTACCGGCTCCCAAAAAACCGGAATAGATATCTACTCTTGTCATAATACCGCCTCCATAACATCTAATTATAACACAGGACGCTATGGATTTTTTCTTCTTTTTACTATATTATATTTGCAACTACTTATAAAAGACGGGAAAAAGCCATGAATGTTACAATAATTTGCGTCGGAAAACTAAAAGAAAAATTTTGGGTGGATGCCTGCGGAGAATACTCTAAAAGGCTTTCGCGATTTTGCAAATTGCAAGTAGTAGAGCTTGCGGAAAGCAAAACCGATGATTCTGCCGAAGAGAGCAAAGCTATCATTGCAGCCATTGAAAAGCTTGGAAAACCATACGTTGTAGCACTTGATGTTGGTGGCAAAAGCATAAGCTCTGAGCAGCTTGCTGAAAAAATTTCAAGCCTCGGCGTAAGCGGCACAAGCCATATTTGCTTTGTAATAGGCGGGTCTAACGGCTATACAGACGATGTAAGAGCCATTGCGGACTTTAGATTATCATTTTCAGCGTTTACTTTCCCGCATCAGCTTATGCGTGTAGTACTTTTAGAGCAAATATACAGAGCTTTTAAGATAAACGCAGGCGAAAAGTATCATAAATAGTAATATTTTATGTTAAAATTAGAAAGATGCTAAGGTCTGAGGTTGAAAATCCAAGCCAGCTATGGGCAAAGGGATCCACGTAAGCACGCCAGTAGATAGAAGACGTGTGAGCATGGCATAGTTTAGAAGTAAGTCCTCGGAAAATCCGGTAAAGGCAAGTGTGGGG
>JAKSSI010000002.1 GCA_024403175.1 Clostridia bacterium | reverse complement strand
ATATGAGTTATAAAGACGGTAAAATTTTCCATGTTGACACTCTCAATAATTTGTTATAGCAATGGCAACATTTGTTCCGTCTATTTACTGGTTTAGCGATGATAAGTAGGGAAAACTGGTATAAATGTTGCCAGTTCACCTATAATTATTTCTTTATGGCAACGTTTCTGTTTTTTACAAGCGCAAAATTCTTAGTTTAAGTCAAAAATGTTGCCTTTAGCACTCAAGATTTGAGCAATTGGCAACAAGTCCATTTTTTAACTATGCAAAATGAGATCCATTATGCCTCAGCACAAAATTTCTCTGAGGGATTCTCCGCAGGAGGCTTGGAAGAACAGTCTTTCTGCAATTGAAGTTTCCCCACAAGCGAGTGGCTACGAGCGAAGTAGTTCGCGCTTTGCGGTTTCGATTGTAGAAACCGCAAAAATTCGCGAACGGCGGAAACTGATTGAAGCAGAAAGCGTCGTTCTTCCGCCGACGAGGACCTATATCCCGAAGAGAAGTTTTGTGCTGAGGCAATCAATTGCATTAAAAAAACCACTGCGTATTTACAGTGGTTTTAGCTATTAGGATACTACCCTTTTAATCGTTTCCATTAGAATGTCATAAGTCTTTGATGTGCCTACTGCTATACCTGTTTTCTCTTTAAACTGAAGCGGTTTTCCGTAGATGTCTGTTACAATTGCACCAGCCTCTTCTGCAATAAGAGAACCTGCTGCACAGTCCCATGGGCATAATAATATTTCTGTATAGATTTCTGCACGGCCAGCGGCTACATCGCAGAAGTCGAGCGATGCTGCACCAAATCTTCTTCCATCGATAACAAGCTTTGTAAGTTCGCATGCAAGCTTAAAGCTTATATCTGTTAACTCTGCATTGTATGGAGCAGTTCCGTATAGCGCAACAGATCTTTCTATCGGCTCATCTGATACGTGAATTTTTTCTCCGTTAAGAAAAGCACCCTTGCCTCTTTCGGCAGTAAACATTTCGTCTTTGTATGGGTCGTAGACAACACCATATTTCATCTTTTCGCCAAGGCAATAACCTACAGAAATAGCACTGTGATTAAGGCCTTTAATGAAGTTTGTGGTGCCATCGATTGGGTCGATAATAAATGTGCCAGCATCTTCGGATGCAGGAAGCTGCAAACTTTCTTCGCCAAGAAAACCTGCGTTTGGAAATGCTTTTGAAAGTTCTTTGTAAAGATATTCTTGTACTTCTTTATCGTATTTTGTAACGAGATCTTTTACTGAAGTTTTTTGTTCGATATCATTTTTCTTTACAAAGCCGCTGCCTTCTTTATCAGGTACAATAATCTTTGCAGCATCTCTTACTATATTTTCAATTATCTTTAATTCCATTTTTTTTTCTAATTATTTTGCTTACTTAATCTGCATGCTTTGTTTAGGATGGTTCCGAGACAAATTACCCAAGAGATAAACCAGAACCAAACGAGAAGCACTACTACATTTGCCATAGAACCGTATATGATATTTGTGCCACTGCTGTAATCAGTGAAGGCTGAATATATCATTGTGACAGCTATAAAACCTATGGATGAAAAAATACTTCCAGGAAGAATGTCTATAAATCTTGTTCTTCTTGATGGCGTAAGATAATACACCATGCTAATGATGGCCATGTAGAAAAAGAATACGATGATCCATCTAAGCGAGTTAAGCGCTGATGCTACTTGATTGAATGCGGCGTTTTCTCCAAAGATAAGATGAATTACAACTGGCGCATAAACAAGGAACACAAGCGAAAGAACTATCAAAACCAATATTACTACGATGAGCACATAAGAGCGCGCTCTACGCCTAATGTAACTGTACTTATAACCTTCTCCGTCTGTGTTAATGTAATCAGTTACACCGCTAAGAGCATACTGCGCTTTAGATGCCGACCAAATAGTAGTTAAGAGAAGAACTATATTTCCTCCTGTGGTGCTGACATTACTTTCAATTAAATTTTCTAGCATCTTAATACCAGATGCACTGATGTTTACATTTGCCCACGCTTTGATTCCTTCTAAAGATAACGAGAAAAGACCAAGTATCTGAGACAGCAATGCTACTGTAGGCAAAATGCTAAGAAAAAGAAAAAATGCTAACTGCCCTGCCACACCTTGGTAGTATGGGTCGTCCAGCTCTGTAAACATTATTTTCCCTATTGTTTTTATTCGTTCCATTTTTATATTTTACTGTCCAATTTAAATGGATAAGAAGTATATTGAATTACACAAAATAGTATAGCAGAAAATATGGTATAATGAAGGATAAACTAATATAAGAGCTAAAAGGAGAAAATATGAGAATAGCAGTAACTTACGAAAACGGTAATGTTTTTCAGCACTTTGGAAGAACAGAAAATTTTAAATTTTATGATGTAGAAGATGGAAAGATTCTTTCTGCAACAGTAGTATCTTCTAACGGAGCAGGACACGAAGGACTTGCATATTTCCTTGCTGAAAATAAAGTTAATTTAGTTATTTGCGGAGGCCTTGGCGGCGGCGCAAAGGCAGCACTTGCAGATGCAGGAATTATAGTTTTCTCTGGAGCTGAAGGAAATACAGATGAAGCTGTTGAAAAGTTCTTAGCAGGCGAACTTGAGCAGGGCGGAGTAAACTGCGACCATCACCATGAACACGGTGAAGGTGGATGCTGTGGTCACCACGGACACGAAGAAGGTGGACACTGCGGACATCATGATCATGGCGAAGGCGGCGGATGCTGCGGCCACCACAGAAAGCCTGCATTTGAAGGCCCTAATGTAGGCAAGGCTGTAAGAGTTCACTACACAGGAACATTTAACGACGGAACAAAGTTTGACTCTTCTTACGATAGAGGTCAGACTCTTAACTTTACATGCGGCGCAGGCCAAATGATTCCTGGGTTTGATAAGGCTGTAGCTAATATGAAGGTTGGCGAAATTATCGATATTCATCTTATGCCTGAAGAAGCTTACGGCATGCCAAACCCTAACGATATTCTTACAATTGAAATTGCTCAGCTTCCGGGATCTGAAAATCTTGAAGTTGGACAGAGAGTATATTTAAGAAATGCTATGGGTCAGCCTATACCTGTAACTGTTACAGCAAAGGACGATGTTAATATTACTCTTGATGCTAACAGCGAAATGGCTGGAAAAGAACTTAACTTTAAGATTGAAATGGTTGAAATTGAAGACTAAACCATTATTGGAGAATTGCAATGAAAAAATGCCAGTACTGCGGTACTAAAGTTGAAGATAGAATAAGCAAATGCCCAGGATGCGGCGCGTACTCTTTTTACAAGGAATGCAAGAAGTGCGGAAGAGATTATGATGGCCCTGTTTGCCCTAACTGCGAAGAAGAAGTTTGGGCTAGAGTGGATAGAACAAATTTCTCTGCACAGCCAGAACCTGAAGAAAGATTTACGCCTGAAGGCAGCAGCTCAAAGAGCAAGCTTTTAGCATTACTTTTATGCCTCTTCTTTGGGAATTTTGGAGCACATCATTTCTATGCTGGAAGAATTGGCCGAGGAATTGTGTACATTATTACACAGGGCGTTTTTGGACTTGGAATTATTTACGATTTCGTAATGATTCTCTTAAACAAATTCAAAGATAAAGATGGCCTTCTCTTTACTGAATGGTAGATAGTAAGAACGACCTCCGAGCTTAATGCCCGGAGGTTTTTTATTGTTCTAAAATTTGTACACGCTGTTTTTGCAGGCTTGATTTTGCAATACTTGGGTGTTAAAATGAGAACAAATGTTCGCAATGTGGAAAGGAGGCCTGCGGATGGATAAAGTATATTTAGTAATAGATTTAAAAAGTTTTTATGCATCCGTTGAGTGCGTAGAAAGAGGCTTAGACCCTCTCACCACGCGCCTTGTTGTGGCCGACCCATCTAGAACGGAAAAAACCATCTGTTTGGCCGTTTCTGTTGAGATGAAGAGGCTTGGGGTTAAAAACAGGTGCAGAGTCTTTGATTTGCCTAAAAATATGGACTACATAATGGCGCCTCCGCGAATGAAAAAATATATTGAATACGCCGCAAAGATTTATAGGGTGTATTTGAAATACATATCAGCCGAAGATATTCATGTGTACTCTATCGACGAAGCATTTTTAGATGTAACGCCTTATCTTAAAATGTACAACAAAGATGGGCGCGGCATGGCTGAAATGCTTATGGATGCCGTATGGAAAGAAGTTGGAGTTAGAGCCACAGCCGGTGTGGGCAGCAATATGTATTTGGCGAAAATTGCCCTTGATATTATGGCTAAGAAATCTCCGGATTTTATTGGAGAGCTTGATGAAAATTCTTATAGGCAGCAGCTTTGGGACCATAGGCCAATTACAGACTTTTGGATGATAAGTAGCGGCACGGCTAACAGACTTTTGTCTATAGGTATTAGAGATATGGGCGGCATTGCGCGCTGGAGTAATACAGAACAAGGCGAGGATAAGCTTTACAAACTCTTTGGAAAAAATGCAGAAATTATAATAGACCACGCCTGGGGCCAAGACGAAACGACTATAAAAGATATACACGCTTATAGGCCGAAAAATAAAAGTTTGAGTAGCGGCCAAACTCTGCCAAGAAATTATAGCTATGATGAAGGGGCTCTTATAGTCCGCGAAATGACAGACCAGCTGTGTCTTCAGATGACGGAAAAAAATCTTATTTGCGCCACTATGGGGCTGAGCATAAGATATGGTGCTGAAGAGCCGCGGCATTGGGATCCGAATGGTTTAGAAGCAGCAAATTACAGATCTTTTTATGATTATGTGTCTGGACAGAAGTGTAATCATGTGGAAACTAATCTTTCGGCTGTTTGGATTCCTTTAATGGAAAAACTGTATAAAGAACTGGTAGATCCAGAAAAGAAAGTTAGGGCGGTGCATGTTACTTGCGCTAATGTTGTGCCTGATGATGGCATACAGCAGATATCGTTATTTGACGATGCGCCTTCATATTTAAAGGATGAAAAGTCCGCCCAGCAAGCCGTGGTGCAAATTAAGCAAAGATTTGGAAAGAATGCGATTCTTAAAGGAATGAACTTTGAGAAGAGTGCCACCACGCGTGAAAGAAACATGCAGATTGGGGGTCATAGAAGTGGATAAACTAAATTTAACCCCGAAAAGGCATCAGCTCTTAAAACATGTTCATATGCCTGCCGCGGACCGCGCAAAAATTTATTTGCCTTTCGATGCCCTTCCTGGTTTAAGAGAAGCTCTTGCCGAAGTTCAGGAAGAGTTTGCAGAATACGGACAAACAGAAAAAGAGGTTTTGTTTTTACATTATGCTGAGCAGCAGATACACGATATAAACTGTGGCGCTGGCTACAACGGCAGACAAGAAAAGATTTGATGTAACCCATGCAACAATGCAAGTTACTATCAAAGCTACAATGCCTGCAAGCGGCTTATCTGTTACATAGAAGATAGCCGGAACTGTCATAACAGACAGTGTAACGTATGGCAGATAGAAAAGAATTGATCTAATAAATTTATTTGTAATCTGACCTTTAATAAGGGTTACAGGAAGCACTCTTAAAAGGAAGCTTACAAATGCCATAACGAATATGTAAATCCAAATATTATGTGTCATTACTGATTTTCCTCCTTTTCTGCTTCGTCTTCTCTTGGGAAGATAATTGCCGCAGCTGCGGAGATAATAAGTGTAAGAACTATAATTCTAATGGATTCTGAAAGCATCTGTCTAAGCGGTGTAAAGTATACAAGGCAGCTAATAGCAAAGCTTGCAAGCACAACTATAAAGATGCGTCTATCCTTCTTGCTTGGTGGTACAACAATCGCAAGGAACATACCAAAGATTGATGCACTAAGCGCATACACTAAGGTGTCTGGCAAAATGTTTCCAGCAACGATTCCTGCAGAGGTACCGAAAGCCCAAAGAGGAATTGTTGTTACGTAAGCGCCGTATGTATAAATTGGATTTAATGGATACGGCTGAGCAATGTTTATACCGAAAATTTCATCTGTAATACCAAAGCCTATTCCGATTCTATGGCTTAAAGGAAGTTTTGGGCTAAGCTTTTGGCTAAGGGCTGTACTCATAAGAAGATATCTTGCATTTGCTACAAGAATTAATACAGCCATTTCTACGTAGGTGGCATTAGAAGCCACTGCAGAAATGCCGGCGTATTCACCAGCGGAGGCAATTGTAAAGAAAGACATTACAAAGCCTTGAAGAGCATTCATTCCAGCATTAGATGCGGCAATGCCCAAAGAAAATGCTACGGCAAAGTATCCAAGGCCAATTGGAATACCATCTTTCATGCCAGTAAGCACTAATTTTTTGTTTCCATCTTTCATGAAAACTTTTCTCCTAATTCTTCGATTAAAAAGGACTGACCTTTCGATCAGTCCTCCATATTTAATTTAATTTAATTACTTCTTGGACTTCTTGCCCTTGCTGTTAAGTTCTCTTTCCTTTTCAGCAGTTGCTATCTTTGCAGCCTTAACTGCTGCGCTGTGCTTCTTCTGCTTTGTAACAGCCTTTGGAACTTCTCTGCCTGTAGCTGTAATGGACTTTGGACCCTTTACGTGGTAGAGGCAAGCTTTTCTCTGAGCTTCGAGCTCTGCTTCAAGCTTTGCTTCCATTGCTTCGATTTCTGCCTGACGAGCAGCTTCTTTTCTTGCAGCTTCAGCTTCAGCCTTTGCTCTTTCCTTTTCAATCTTTGCCTTTTCCTTTTCAACGATAGCTTTTGCTTCGTCTAAAGAAATATTCTTTTCCTTAGCAAGCTTGTAAGGATTCAATTCTATTGTCTTCTTCTGAGCTGCAACAGCCTTTGGATCTGCTGCTTCACCTGCAGCTGCCTTTGCAGCCTTAGATGTAGCCATTACCATTACTACCATCATACCAACCATCATGAATGTAGAAATGAGACCGTCTGTCTTTGCATTTCTTGTTTTGAAGGTGGATGTGAACGCCTTATCTAAAGTATTGCCGGATGTTGCCTTAACGCCTGGCAGAAGTTCTACTGTGTACTGAGAATTTGGTTCGATTGTAGCATCTAAGATGTACCAAAGTTCGTTTGGATACTTATCGGAGTGAACCACCTTTACGTTTCCTGCTGCGTAGGAATATTCAGTAACCTTACCATCTGCATCTGGAGAAGATTTGAGAACAAACTTTGCCTGGTTTACAGCATCATTTGCTTCTGAAGAAACATCTTCGTTAAACTTAACCTTTACAGCGATGTTTGTATTCTGAAGACCGCCTTTGCCATCTGCAGGTGTAATACCTGTTACTTCGAGACCGCTTGCAAATGCCATTGGAGCACATGCCATTGCCAGAATAAGGACAAGGCTGATTGTTGCAAGTAATTTTTTCATTATTTAACTTCCTCCGATTTACGTAGTTTATCTTCTATGCGCAGTTCCTTAAACAAGTTTTTTATTATGGATGCGCACTCGGTAGCGAGTATACCGTCTCTTGTGCCAACGTATACATTTGCGAATCTTGCCAAGTTAATGGCTCCGCTGCACATTGGACAAGGATCTGTTGTGATGTATAAATCACAGTCTGTAAGGCGCCATTTATCGAGCGCTTTGCAGGCTTGTCTTATGGCTGTAATTTCTGCATGACAGGTAGGGTCTTTGTCTGTTTCCATTATATCGTGACCCCTTCCCACAACTTGGCCATTGCAAACAACAACAGCACCGATAGGTACTTCTTTTTTGCTGTATGCTTTTTCTGCCTCAATGAGGGCTTCTCTCATAAAAAATTCGTCCATAGGTCTAATTATTATACTATAAAATGTGATTGACTTAAAGTGCTTTTTTGGGCAATAATATATAGTAGATTATAAAAAATGCCTCCTCGTAGTTAAATGGATATAACGGAGCTCTCCTAAAGCTTTGTTGGGGGTTCGATTCCCTTCGGGGAGGCCAGATATTTCAATAAAAAAACAAGGCGATGGGTAATGGGCCTTGCTTTTTTATTGCTGTTATACTTGAAGTTCTCAATTTAATTAATTGAAGAAACTTGTTGTATCAATCTTTACATATCCGCCAAAGCTTCCAGGCATTGCAAAGATTTCCTTTGCAAGTTCTTTTCCGAGGAATGCCTTTGTAATTTCGTTTGTTTTTGCTGTCATATCAACGTCGGCAAACTGGTCTGGATATACTGTCTTTGCAATTGCCCATGTATTTGCAAGTGCAATTTCAAAGTTTGTATAATATGCATTGTATGCCATTTCAAGGTATACTTCGCCGTTCTGCCATGCCTTGCATGTGTCGAACATCTTTGGATCTTCTTTATAAAGAGGCTTAATATTCTTAACTGCAGCTGCGTCCATAATGATAATGTCCATATCCTGGCCGATAGCTACAAACTTTTCCTGTTCGATAGGCTTAATTCCTGCACCAAGACCTGTAATTGCGCTCTTAACGCCTGCCTTTTGTAAGCATACGAAAGATTCGGCCGTCATAAGGTGGTTTGTTGTTCCCCAGTTACCAAGACCGCAAATATATACGCTTGGCTTATCTGCATCATTAATACCGGAAACTCTCTTTGCAAGGTCTGCTGCCTGAGCATCTACAAATGCGATAAGTGTTTCAGCCTTCTTTTCTTCCTTGAAGATCTTTCCAAGAAGTGTCATGGAGCCCTTGAATGCATCATCAAATACTGCCTGTGGGCCAGCCTTGAGTGTAATTACTGGAACACCAAGCTGTTTCTGAAGAGCATCTGCCTTTTCTACGTCTTCATATTCGGAAATGACAATGTCTGGGTTGCAGGAAAGGATCTTTTCTGCTTCAGCTGTCTGAGCCTGTGGGCCACCAACGCCGCAAGATGGAAGAGTCTTAAATGTATCGCCGAAAGCCATAAGATATGGTCTGGCAACAGAATCAAACATCTTTGGACGTTCGGAAAGGCTTGTGTTGTCGATATCTTCAACGCCGCCGAGAAGTTTTGCATCTCCAATGTAGCTATACATTCTTAGTGCGCCTGCCCCGATACAAACTACTCTCTTGTATTCGCCTGGAGTAACTTCTACTTCTCTACCGATCATATCTGTTACTTTAACTGTTTCTGGAACCTGTGGAGCTGGTTCTTGAACTTCCTTTTTGCCGCAAGCTACTACGCCAAGGCAAAATGTAAGTGCCAAAACCAGGGATAGGATTTTCTTAAAGTTCATAATGATTTTCCCCCAATATTATTTTTTGATTATCAATCTCTACTATTTTGACGGTAATACCGTAAATGTCTTTTATGATATCTTCTGTGATTTCTTCCTTTGTGCAGGTGTACTTGAGTTCGCCTTCTTTCATAAAGAAGAATTTGTCGCCAAGGTAAAGCGCCTGATTTAAATCGTGTAAAGAAGTTAGGATACTAATATTGTTTTCTCTAGATAATTTCTTTGCTTCTCTAATGATAAGCTGCTCGTTGGCAATGTCTAAGTTTCCTGTTGGTTCGTCGAAAATCATCAGCTTTGGCTCTTGCGCCATGGCACGAGCAATGGCGATTTTTTGACGTTCGCCGCCGGAAAGTTCTTCCACGCTGCGGTCGGCCAAAGCGGTTAGATTCATCTCCTCGATGATGTTTTCTACCTTTTTATAGTCGTTTTCGCCTGCTTCTAATCCAAAATAGGCGATTCGACCCATTAAAATGGCATCAAACACTGTAAAATCACCAAACCGGATGTCTTGAGGCACGAATGCAATTAGCTTTGCTTTTTCGCGTCTATTCATCTTTAGAACATTGACTCCGTTAAAACTAACGCTGCCTTGCTGCGGTGAATGAAGACCCAAAAGGTTTCTAAACAGGGTAGTTTTACCGGAGCCGTTCTTACCTAAAACAACGCCAATTTGGCCTTGCTCAAGTTCTAAGCTTACCCCTTTTAAAGTAGGAGGCATGTTCTTTTTATATCTAAAAACGATATTTTCTGCTTTAAGCATTAGCGGCCTCCTTTCTTACCAAAGATGATAGCAATAAAGAACGGCGCGCCAAGAAGTGATGTAATAGCACCTACAGGAAGGGCTGCTCCACTTCCCATGCTTCTTGAAAATGTGTCTGCTGCCAAAAGTAAAATACTTCCGGTTAGAAGAGTAGCAGGCACTGTATATCTATGATCCTGACCCAAAATTTTCTTAGTAACATGTGGGCAAATGATGCCAACAAAACCAATTACTCCGAGGAAGGATACACAAACAGCTGTAATTAAGGATGCTAAAAGCATGGATGCAAATCTTAAGCGTTCTACATTTACGCCCATGGTTTTGGAAACTGCTTCTCCGTTTATGAGGGCATTAAACTGCCAAGCCATAAGACGGAAGAAAATTGCGCCCGCAAGAACAACAACCAGCATAATTGCATCTGTCTTGTATGTGGCTCTACCCAAATCGCCAAAGCTCCATACAACTGCAGCACTAAGACCAACATCTGTAGCATAGAACTGAAGTATAGTTGTGGCAGCGGTCCAAACAGAACCCATTGCAATTCCTGCCAAAACTACAACACCAGGGCTGTATGCGCGAAGGCGGCAAAGGGCAAGAATCATTAATATGGAACAAATGGAGAACAAGAATGCTAACAGGCTTGTAGCATATGGATTCGCTCCAACGGTATAGTTTGTAAGATTGTTGCCCGTGGAGAGAAAACCGCCCGCAAATGCAATTATTGAAAGATTTGCTCCGAATACTGCCGCATTGGATACTCCAAGGGTAGATGGAGATGCCATTTGGTTGTTTAAAGTGGTCTGCATAATAAGACCAGAAATTGCAAGGCCAGCGCCGGCAATAATTGCGGCTAAAACTCTTGGGATTCTAATATTCCAAATAATTCTAATCTGACCTGCAGAACCTCTTTTAAGAAGAGCATCTACACACTGAGAAAAACTCATATGTGAAGACCCAACAAAAAGGCATACCCATGCCAATATAACGGTAATAATCAAAAGTGCCAATAAATATAGGCGCTTTCTTTTTACCTGATTTTTTATATTTATTTGCGTGTTATTCATATTTTTCACCGTAGCATGGTTCATTATACTAGTTGAATTATGAAAATTTAAGCCTATAGGGGGGTTAAAAATTTTGGAATTTTTAACAAAACTTCATTCAATTTATGATAAAATGTCTTTACTATGAATACACGTAATTTATATTACATACAAGTAAATATCATCTGCTTACTGCTCCTGCTTATTATGTACCTTAACATTAAGGGCAGTAATGGAATTGCTAGAAGTAGAAAACGTATATTTGGATACCTTACCATCGTTGCTGCAATTATGTGTGCCTCAGATATATTCGCGTGGGCATCCTTAGGAACATCGATTCCAGGTGCATACTATATTTGCCACATTGCAAATATGATCTACTATGCGTCGATAACGCTTTCTTCGTACTTATGGTTCGTCTATGTTTATGAATGTGTACACCCTGAAGGGTACACTAAGAAATTCATAAATATTGCAGCGATTCCTCTTCTTGTAATGCTTCTTTTAATATTAATTAATCCATTTACCGGACTTGAATTTACAGTAGAAAAAGATCCAGTAGCTTATTCAAGAGGACAGGCAGTATTTATTCATTGGATAATATCCTATGGCTATATGCTCTGGGCATTCTGCATTGCTGTAGGTGCCTATATTAATGCAAAATCATTAACACAAAAGAGAGAATACATACCGCTGATGGCTTTCTTCATTTGGCCTGTTGCCGCAGCAATTATTCAAGTAATATTTTACGGAGTTACAGCAACTCAGTGCGGTGCCACACTTAGTATCGTTACGATTACGCTCTCTACTCTGCAGCAAGAAATTTCTACAGACGATTTAACTGGTTTAAATAACAGAAATGCCCTTAAGAAAAGAGCCTCCGACGATATCGCAAATTCAAGTGTATATCTGAGTGTTCTTCTCTGCGACATAGATAAGTTTAAAACTATTAATGATACTATGGGACACGCAATCGGCGACATAGCATTAACCATAGTTTCAAGAGCGTTAAAAGACGCTGCTGCTGAAACTCTTCCACATAGTTTTATCTGCAGATACGGTGGAGATGAATTCGTTCTTGTAGTAAGAGAAGAAAGAGATGTAGACTTTAGCGCATTCTCAAATTATGTTGAAGGACGTTTATCCAAACCTGAAAGGGCAATTAACGGACTTGTTCGCTTAAGTCTCAGCTACGGTACTGCAAACGGCATTTGCCACAGCTACGAAGAATTTGAACAGCTTATTAAAAAAGCCGACAAAGCAATGTATAAACAAAAGCAAGCAAAGTCGCTTACAAGATAATAAAGAAGATAAAGGCTACCTTGAAAAAGGTAGCCTTTTTATTGTTTCTTTTTTAGATAAATCTATTAAAGAGTTTCGTTTGGCATTGCCCAACCAAAGTGATTTGTGTGGAGCATTGCTTCAGACTTTTCGGAAAGAGGCTTTTCGAGATAGTCTGCATAAAGAGCCTGAACGTCTTTGTTTTCGTGGCTGAATCTTAATGGCATCTTTCTGTCGATGTTTCTTAAGGATTCGCCTCTTTCAGCAGCACGTTCTACATCGTCGCAGTGAATTGTCTGTCCGCCACCGCCTGCGCATCCGCCAGGGCAAGCCATGATTTCTACGAAATCGTACTTAACTTTTTCAGCAACAATTGCGTCGCAAAGAGCTCTTGTATTTCCAAGACCACTTGTAACAGCAATTCTAACTTCAGCGCCGTTAAGATTAAACTTGCCTTCCTTCCATGGCATTTCTACGCCATCAAGAACTGCAGGTGCTGTAGCAAATGCTTCTGGTTCTGGGTTGGAACCTGTAAGAACGAATGCAGCTGTTCTTAATGCAGCTTCCATAACGCCGCCTGTTGTTCCGAAGATAACGCCGGCACCTGTGTATTCGCCCATAATGGAATCGAATGCACTTTCCTGCATATCTGCTATCTGAATATTTGCAGCCTTAACCATTCTAATGAGTTCTCTTGTTGTAAGAACTACATCTACGTCCTGAGCACCAGGTGTAAATGCCATTGTAGGAAGAGCAGCTTCTGCCTTCTTTGCTGTACATGGCATAATGGATACGCTGAAAATTTCCTTTGGATCCTTTTCAATCTTGTTTGCAAAGTAACCCTTAATTACAGCACCAAACATCTGCTGTGGGCTCTTCGCTGTTGAAAGCTGCTTAACAAGCTGTGGATACTGAGACTTAATAAATCTTACCCAACCAGGGCAGCAGCTTGTAAACATCGGGTACTTAGCTAAATCGCCCTTCTTGAGTCTTTCAAGAAGTTCTGTACCTTCTTCCATGATTGTAAGGTCTGCTGTGAAGCATGTATCGAATACATAGTCAAAGCCAATCTGACGAAGTGCTGCAGCCATCTTGTTAACTGTAGCTTCATCTGCTGTAAGGCCCTGTTCTTCGCCCCAAGCAGCTCTTACTGCAGGAGCAATCTGAACAACTACTGTCTTATTTGGATCTGCAATTGCAGCTCTTACCTTATCGATATCGTTTCTTTCTCTTAATGCGCCAACAGGGCAATGTGTTACGCACTGACCGCAGATGCTGCAATCACTTGCAGTAATCTTTCCTGCTTCAACGCCGATGTGTGCACGGCTACCTGCGCCATATAAGTTCCAAATTCCAAGAGACTGAATCTTGTCGCAAATCTGGATACAACGCATACACTTAACGCACTTGGAAGCATCTCTAATGATAGGGAAATCTTCTGGCCATTCATTGAACTTTTCCTTTACAGGATCTAATGGATAGCTGTTTCCGATGATTCCATATTCATTTGCTAAAGTCTGAAGCTGGCAGTTTCCGTTTCTTGCGCATTCTACGCAATGTCCATGATGCTGGCTTAAGATAAGCTCTAAGTTAGTTCTTACAGCACTCTTAACTCTTGGGCTATTTGTTGTAATATTCATTCCTTCTGCAACAACGTTGTCGCAAGCAGGAACAAGCTTGGATTCGCCTTCAACTTCAACGCAGCAAAGACGGCATGCGCTGATTTCGTTAATGTCCTTTAAGTAGCAAAGATGAGGAATTTCGATTCCTGCAGTTTTTGCTGCTTCCATAATTTTTGTACCTTCTGGTACAGATACTGGCTGGCCGTTAATTATGATGTTTACCATTTGAGAGCCCTGCCTTTCTGGAATAGTCCTAAACCAAAGCGGTCGCACTGGAGACATCTGCCGCATTCCTGCATAGCTTCCTGTTCTGTCATACCGCTGTTTACAATTTCAAAGTTTCCGTTTACGCTTCCGTGAATGTTGCTTGCAAGATTTACTCTGCCGCATGCTGGGCTTGGTGCAAGCATTGGTGTTGGAAGTTCTACATCAACGCTGATGCTGTGCTTGTATCCAAGGAATTCATCGATGTTATCTGCAGCAACTTTACCAGCAGCTACGGCTCTAATTACTGTAGCAGGTCCTGATACTGCGTCGCCACCTGCGAATACCTTATCTGCGCAAAGAGAAGAAGCCTTTGCAACAATCTGTCCTCTCTTTGTTTCAATTCCATTTTCTGCGAAGTGTGCAGAATCGATAGCCTGACCAATAGCAACTACAATGTAATCGCATTCAAGTCTAAGAGGTTCTTTTGCAGCAGCCTTTACGCTTGGTCTGCCATCGGAACCAATAGTGCTAATCATCTGAGGCTTAAACCACATAGCAGCAACATTTCCGTTTTCGTCTGCTTCGATATGGTCTGGTGCGTGAAGAGCAAGAATCTTTGCACCTTCTGCCTGGCATTCTTCGATTTCTTCTGCAAGAGCTGTCATATCGTCTATACGTCTTCTGTATGCACATGTAACACTTGCAGCACCAAGTCTTAAGGAAGTTCTTGTAGCATCCATTGCAACGTTTCCGCCGCCAACAACTACTACTCTCTTTCCTGTAAGATCAATTGCCTGATGTTCGCCTGCAGCACGAAGGAATGTAACAGCACTTACTACGCCATTAGATGTTTCTCCTTCAATACCAAGCTTCTTATCGGAGTGTGCACCGATTGAAAGGTATACTGCATCAAACTTGCTCTTAATTTCTTCGAATGTAATATCCTTACCAACGCTTGTGTTAACAATAGCTGTAACACCTGCATCGAGAATGTACTGAATATCCTTATCTAAAACATCCTGTGGAAGTCTGTAGTCTGGAATACCATAACGGAGCATACCACCAAGCTTAGCTCTCTGTTCATAAACTGTAACCTTATGACCCATAAGAGCAAGGTAGTAAGCTGTTGTAAGTCCGGAAGGACCACCACCGATAACTGCAACTGTCTTTCCTGTTGCTTCTGCCTGTGGTTCTTGTGCAATTTCTTTTGCATTGTCTACAGCATATCTCTTAAGACCGCAAATATTAACTGCATCATCTACCATCATTCTACGGCAGGCAGCTTCGCATGGGTGTTCGCAAACATAACCGCAAACACTTGGGAATGGATTATCTTTTCTGATAATTCTTACCGCATCTTCATTTCTGCCGGCTTTAATAAGATTAATATATGCAGGAACGTCTACATGAGCCGGACAAATAGCTGTGCATGGAATAGCACTCTTTGCTTCAGCTGTACATCTTCCTGTAGTGATATGTGCTTCAAAATCATCTCTAAAACCCTTAACAGCTTTAAGAGCGAAGTCTGCAGCTTCAAAGCCTATAGCGCAATCTGCAGTATCTCTAATAACATTAGCAGTCTTTTCGATAAGATCGATTGCTAATAAATCTGCATTGCCATCTAAAACATCTTCAAGCAAATTAGCTAACTGACCAAGTCCAACTCTACATGGAGTACACTTTCCACAGCTCTGAGCATGGAAAAGTCTAATCATGTTTAATGACATGTCAACAGGGCAAAGTGAATTAGGGCTGGCAGATAATCTTCTGGCAGCATCAGCATAAAGGCCTTCTAAAGCCTTTTCACTCTGCTTTTTGGTTTCTGTAACCAAACGACTCATAGTTTTACTCTCCTTATTTTTAAATAAAAAAGACAATAGTCTTCTATATTATATTTTTAAACTATAAAAGTAATAAGTCAATAGATATTTGGTCCAGTAATTTTTGTTATAATCCACAATCTAACTTGTCGTATTTTGTAAAAATAAATATAGAAGTGTTGAAATCAGTGTATTACTATAATTGTAGGAAATAACAAATATGTTACACGACAATACACTCCTATCATAGAAATACATTCCGAAAAAACAAGCAGACCGGCTACCTACGGTCTGCTTGTTTTTTTATAATGAATCATTATTGAATTTTTAATGAATTTTTTGTTATTTTGCACAAAGACAAAATACCCCCATAGGGTATACAATTTTCAAGTAATAATTTATGTCCCATAGAATCAAGGAGTCACATTATGGATAATAAAATTAAGTATGACCCAGTTCTCGATAAAAAGTACATGGAGGGCAGAAAATATCTTGCCCAGTCTGGTACTCATGAATCAATAAAAGCTGCCAAGACAATTTTCGAAGAACTTGGAGATTATAAAGACTGCGTTTCCCTAGTTAAGAGATGCAACAGACTTTTATCTTTTGAAAAAGGAAATATAATTGAATTCGGTGCATACAATGGCAAGCCTATTAAATGGCGTGTTGTTGAAAGCATTGGTAAAAACCATATGCTTATTGCCGAAGAACCAATTTGCAAAAAACATTATAACGAAGAACGAGTAAATACTTTCTGGGATAAGTCCACAATTAGAAAGTGGCTGAATGAAGAATTTATTTATGAAATTTTTTCTCCGGAAGAACTTCAGCTTGTAGAAGCATCTAAGCGCACTACAGAAGCTAATCATGTATTCTACACTGATGGTTGCGATATGACTTTAGATAAACTTTTCATTCCAAGCAAAAATGAAATTGATAAGTATCTTCCTAATGTTGAAGACAGAGCACGTGGCGAATGGTGGTGGCTTAGAAATCCTGGCGACAACCTTCTTGCAGTAGAAGCTGTAAGCCCTGAAGGAGAAGATTACGTTCACGGAATTAATGTTAATTCCAATGAAGGAATGATAAGACCTGCTGTATGTGTATTTGCAAGAATTAGATAATTAAAAAAATCTCTGCGTTATGCAGAGATTTTTTATTGAGTAAAATTTTTAGTCGTACAAGAAAAGTTCTATGATTCTATCGAGTTCATCTTTAGAGTAGTACTCGATTTCAAGCTTACCTTTCTTTTCATTTCCGTTGATTACAACCTTTGTCCCAATGCGCTGTGAAAGCTGTGTTTCAACGTTTTTGATTTCTACATCTTTTGTTCTGTTTGCCGCTCTACCGCGCTTTTTATGAGTTGTCTGCGCACCAGTATAAGATTCAATTTGTCTTACAGACCAACCTTCTTTTACTGCTTTTTCTGCAGCTTCTATCTGAAGCTTTTCTGTAGCAAGTCCGGCAATTGCACGAGCATGACCAGCAGAAAGTTTCTTGCTATTAACAAGTTCCTGAACTGCTTCTGGAAGTTTTAAAATTCTTAATGCGTTTGTTACATAAGAACGAGATTTGCCAACAGCCTTTGCTGCTTCTTCTTGTGTAAGTTCGTACTTTGTAATAATTTCTTCAATGCCAAGAGCTTCTTCAATAATGTTGAGATCTTCTCTTTGCATATTTTCAATTAAAGCAACGAAAGCATTCTGACGTTCGTCTAAATTTCTTACAATTGCAGGAATAGTTTTAAGACCCGCTTTTCTTGCAGCTCTTAATCTTCTTTCACCAGCAACAAGTTCATAACCCTTCTTTGCAGGGCGAACCAAAATAGGCTGAATAAGTCCATTCTCTTTAATAGATGCAGCAAGTTCTTCTAATGCTTCTTCAGAGAAAATTTTTCTTGGCTGAGCAGAGTTTGGCTTAATGTCTAATATGTTAAGATATACAACTCTTTCTGCTGTATCTTCTTCCTTTGCTGCAGGAATAGTTTCAGCAGGAGCCTTTGTTTCTTTAACTGTTTCTTTTTTCTTTGTTTCCTTTGTAGGCTTAACAATTTCCGGAGCCTTATCTTCAATAATAGAAACCGGAGGCTGGGTAAATGTATCATTAAATAGAGAACCGAGTCCTCTACCAAGTCCTGACTTTTTTGCCATTTTATACCTCTAAGCTTAAGAATTCTTCTGCAAATGCCATATATGCCTTTGCGCCTTTGGAATGCGGATCGTAGCTTGTGATTGGAAGTCCATAGCTTGGAGCTTCTGCAAGTCTAACGTTTCTTGGAATTACAGTTGCATAAAGCTTATTGCCAAAGAACTTTTTAACTTCTTCTGCAACCTGAATTGAGAGGTTTGCACGGCCGTCGAACATGGAGAGAATTACACCCTGAATTCTTAAAGCCGGATTGAAGCTTTTCCTTACTAATTCAATGGTTGAGACGAGTTGGCTTACACCTTCAAGTGCATAGAATTCGCACTGAATTGGGATAAGAACAGAGTCTACTGCAGTAAGTGCATTGATGGTTAAAAGTGAAAGGCTTGGAGGACAATCGATGAAGATATAATCATACATCGGTCTTACAATCTGAAGAGCTTTATCAAGTCTTCTTTCTCTGCCTTCAAGCTGTACTAATTCTATTTCTGCGCCTGCAAGATCTACACTGGCAGGAATAATATCCATATTTTCTACAGTGGTATGATAGATTGTTTGAATAGGATTTATGTTCTCTTCAACAAGTAAATCATAGCTATTGTAACCTAAGTCGCGCTTTGAAATTCCAAGGCCTGTTGTAGTGTTACCCTGTGGGTCTATGTCTATTACTAAAACCTTTTTTCCTTTGATTGCAAGGCATGCGCTGAGGTTGATATTTGTGGTAGTTTTACCTACGCCGCCCTTTTGATTAAAGATTGCTATCGCTTTTCCCATAATAGCTCCTTTCTTAACTTAATCATATTATATATGTTTCACGTGAAACATTCAATATAAGAGCCGTGAAGTTTGCTGCATATTATATAGACAATAATATAAATCTAAAGATCTTTTAAAGTTTCCTCGGGGACACGCTCTCGCTAAGCTGGGAGCCCAACAGCGGTTCTGGGGTTCTTCCATCG
>JAKSSI010000199.1 GCA_024403175.1 Clostridia bacterium | reverse complement strand
TTGTTAAGTACTTAGATATTCCAATTCAGCATTGTTCTACTAAGATACTTAAGGAAATGAATAGAAATGCCACAAAGTCTTCTATAGTTAAGACCATTAAGACTCTTAGAAAAGAGATTCCTGAAATCGTTATCAGAACAACTCTGATTGTTGGTTTCCCAGGCGAAACAAAGGAAGATTTTGAAGAGCTTTATAAATTTGTTGCTGATACAAAGTTTGATAGACTTGGTGCCTTTACATATAGTAAGGAAGAAAACACCAAGGCTGCAAAGATGCCTAACCAGGTTAGAAAAGATGTTAAGGAACGCAGAAAAGACAAGATTATGGAGCTTCAGCGCCAGATATCTTTAGAAAAGAACGAATCTTACATCGGCAAGACTATTCAGGTTATGGTTGAAGAAATAGATGAAGAGGGCGCATATATTGGCCGTAGCATCTATGATGCTGAAGGCATTGATAATGGGGTCATCTTTACATCTAAAAAGAAGCGCAAGCCTGGCGACATAGTAAATGTATATATCAAGGATGCTTTTGATTATGATCTAAGCGGAGAGGAAACAAAATGAATTTACCAAATAAGTTAACAATGATGCGTATAGTGCTCGTACCAGTGTTCGTAATACTTTATAAATTAGGATTTTTCATTCCTGCATTAGTAGTATTTATCATTGCATCCGTTACAGACTTTTTCGATGGAAAGATTGCAAGAAAGTACAACCTTGTAACAAACTTTGGAAAGATAATGGACCCACTTGCAGACAAGATTCTTGTTTATGCAGCATTTAGCATTTTCGTTGAATCTCATATCGTACCAGCATGGATGCTTATCATCATTCTTTTCAGAGAATTCATCGTAGCAGGTATGAGAACAGTAGCTGCTTCTGAAGGTATTGTAATTGCAGCAGCAATGAGCGGAAAGCTTAAGACAGTTCTTCAGATGATAGCTGTACCACTTCTTGTAATCAGCGCTTTACATCCAATTATTGCTCTTATCGGCAAGGTATTCCTTTGGGCATCTCTTGTTATGACAATCGTTTCCGGCGTTGAATATATCAATAACAATAAGAGTGTATTCTCTATGTAGGCAAAATTATGGAACTTAAAGAATTAGCAGAAAAAGTAGTTAAAACTTTAATAGAAAAGAATCTTTCATTCTCAGCTGCCGAATCTATGACAGGCGGACTTTTCACTAAGACTTTTACAGACGTGCCAGGTGCATCTAAGGTTTTAGACAGAGGAATTGTTTCATATAGTAAAAGAGCCAAGGCTGAAGAATTAAACGTTAATTTAAAGGAAATTAGCCTTTACGGCGTAGTTAGCAAAGAGGTTGCAAACCTTATGGCTACAGGTCTTGCAAATAAGACTGGATCTAAGATTTGTATTTCAGTTACTGGCGTTGCAGGCCCGGGCCCTGATGAGGGAATTCCTGCAGGCACATTCTATGTAGGTCTTTATTCTTCTAAGAGATGCAGGGTTACTAAGTTTGAACTTGGCGACCTCGGCCGTGAAGAAGTAAGAAATCAGGCATGCTATAAGATGTTTGAACTCATAGACCAGACTCTCCAATATATTTGACATTGTTGCCAATATATGGTAATTATAAATATGACTTGACCAAGTGCAAATAATAGGGTATTATAAGTACGAACAAATGTTCTATTAAGCATTTTATGGAGGAATTCATGGCAAACATTGCTAAAACCGAAAAAGAAAAAGCTTTAGAAGCTGCTCTTGCACAAATTGATAAGAAGTTCGGAAAAGGCTCAATTATGTCCTTAGGAGACGATAGCGCCAGACTGGATATTGAAGCTATCTCTACAGGTTCTGTCAGCTTAGACATTGCCTGCGGTATTGGTGGTCTTCCAAAGGGAAGAATCATAGAAATCTACGGACCAGAATCTTCTGGTAAAACCACACTTGCTCTTCACGTTGTAGCTGAAGCTCAGAAGCAGGGTGGTAAGGCTGCATTTATAGACGCAGAACACGCTTTAGATCCTTTATACGCAAAGGGAATCGGCGTTAACATAGACGATTTACTCGTTGCTCAGCCAGATACAGGCGAAGACGCACTCGAAATTTGCGAAATGCTTGTTCGCTCCGGTGCTGTTTCTGTAATAGTTGTTGACTCTGTAGCTGCACTTGTTCCTAAGTGCGAAATCGAAGGCGACATGGGAGATAACCACGTAGGTCTTCAGGCTAGACTTATGTCTCAGGCTTTAAGAAAGCTTACAGGCGTTGCTAACAAGACAGGCACAATGATTATCTTCATTAATCAGC
>JAKSSI010000198.1 GCA_024403175.1 Clostridia bacterium | reverse complement strand
TTTTATCCATCTTGTCACTAGTGACGATACCTACGAATGAACGTTTTGCAGCCTTATTCTGTACATTCTGTTCTTCCACGGGTCAGCTCCTAGTTATTTGCAGCTATAGCTTCAGCAGCAGCACTTCTGAATTTCTCCAAATCCTGCTGATGAATAAGTGTATTCAAACGAGCAATCTCACGTCTGATGATACGCTTCTGCATTGGATTATCTACATGGCTTACAACTGTCTGAAAGCGAAGATCCATGTACTGTTTCTTTAGCTCATTCCTTTTAGTTACAAGTTCAGAATAAGAAAGTTTTTTATCATCTGCCTTCTTAAATTTCTTTGCATCTGCCATTTCTTACTCCTTACTCAACTGTTGGGCGGAAAGCTACTTTTGTTTTGATAGGAAGTTTACTTGCAGCAAGGTGCATAGCCTTTTCAGCAAGCTTAAGATCAACTTCACCAATCTCAAACAAAATCATACCTGGTTTTATAACTGCAGCCCAAAATTCAGGAGCACCTTTACCTTTACCCATACGAGTATCAGCAGGTTTCTTTGAAATAGGCTTATCAGGGAATACACGAGTCCACATATGTCCCTGACGGTTAATACAACGGTTAATAGCAACACGAGCAGCTTCAATGTGCTTTGCACTGAGCCATACTGGTTCCAATGCTACAAGAGCAATTTCACCAAAATCAACATGATTATCACGTGTTGCAAATCCTTTTTCTCTACCGCGCTGTACTTTGCGGTGAGCTACTCTCTTAGGACTAAGCATATTCTACTTTTCCTCCCCAGCTTTATTTGCTTTTGGAGCACGGGTAGACTTGCGGTCACCATTAAAATGTTCACGTCTTGGCTTTCTTACAACATCACCAGCATCTTCATTTCTTTCATGACCATAATTCATTCCATTGTAAACCCATACTTTTATACCGATTTTACCGTATGTTGTAAGAGCTTCATAGAATCCATAGTCAATATCAGCACGAAGAGTATGAAGAGGAACACGTCCTTCCTTGTGTTCTTCTGAACGTGTCATATCAGCACCAGCAAGACGACCAGAAATACGAATCTTAATACCCTGAGCTCCGCCCTTCATAGCATTAGAAGAAGCCTGCTTCAAGGCCTTTCTGAAAGATCCTCTTCCTGAAAGCTGTCTAGCAATATTCTGTGCAATAAGAGAAGCATTTATTTCAGCGCGCTTTACTTCCTTGATCTTTATCTGAACTTTCTTAGTAAGCTGCTTCTGAATATCAGTGCTAATCTTCTCAATTGTTGCACCCTTTACACCAATAATCACACCAGGACGTGCTGTATGAATTACAATAGTTACACGCTGTGGGTGACGTACAATTTCAATTTCTGCAATATCTGCGTTCTTACATTCTGGAAGAGCATTTACAAGCTTACGAATCTTGATATCTTCCAAAACATAATCTGCATAATCACGAGGATCTGCATACCAACGAGACTGCCAAGTCTTGTTTACTCCAAGACGTAAACCGATAGGACTAACTTTCTGACCCATATTATTTTCCCGCCTTTTCGTCAACTACAACAGTGATATGACACATACGTCTCAAGAGCTGATCTGCACGACCACGTGCACGGAACCAAACTCTCTTAAGTCTTGGACCTTCGTCAATACGAATTTCCCTAACGTAGAGCATATCTTCATCAAGTTTCTTATTTTTATTAAGAGCATTAGCAACAGCAGATTTCAATGTTCCCTGTATAAGTCTAGCACCCTTCTGAGGCATATTATCAAGAATAGCTACAGCTTCTGAGCAAGACTTTCTCTTAATTACATTTGCTACAGGACGAACCTTTGTAGGTGATGCAATTAAAAATTTGGTTGTTGCAGAATAACCTTTATTTTCAGCCATTTCATTCACCCTTATTTAGCACCTTTATCTGAACCGCCATGTCCCTTATAAGTACGTGTTGCAGCAAACTCACCAAGTTTATGACCAACTAAGTTTTCTGTTACATATACAGGAATCCATGACTTACCATTATGAACAGAAATAGTATTTCCTACCATTTCTGGGATAATTGTAGAGCAGCGAGAATAAGTTTTAATAATTTTCTTATCAGCTGCTGAAGATTTATTCATTTCAGAAACCTTTTTATAAAGAGACTTCTCTACAAAAGGTCCTTTTTTAACAGATCTTGACACTTTTAACTCCTACTCTACTTCTTGCGGCGACTAACAATGAAACGGCTTGAAGTCTTTCTCTTGTTGCGAGTTTTATATCCCTTACACGGCTGTCCCCAAGGAGTAACTGGCTGATGTCCTTTACCTGCACCTTCACCACCAC
>JAKSSI010000197.1 GCA_024403175.1 Clostridia bacterium | reverse complement strand
CGAACGCACAGCAAGCAATAGCAGATGCAAAGCCTCTCTTTGTTGGGAACCACTTCTGAAGACAATTTGTAGCACCTGCATAAGCAAGACCTACACCAATACCAGCAAGTACACCATATGTGATGTAGATGAGCCATGGCATATCTTCAGGAAGCATGGATGTGAGGATAAGTCCGAGTGCGAAAATAACACCGGATACAAGTATGAACGGAATCGGGAAGCAGGTTAAAAGACCCCTCTTGTCTACGATTAATCCACCAAGGAAAATACCAACCATAAACATAAGAAGGTTAACAGCTGTAATGAAAGATACTGCAGTCTTTTCCCAACCATAGTAATCCATTACAGGCTTTTGGAATACGCTCCACATGTATACAATACCTACAGAAAGCATTGTTACGATGCAAGCAAGTACAGGGGCAATTTTGAAGCCGTCCTTTTTCATAAAATCCTCCAATATAATAACAAATAACGAACACCATATTATACTACAAAAGGTCTACAAATTAAATAGTTTGGGCCTTATAGGCGGCATATCTTTCGCGGCTTAAAAGTAGTATAATATTAGCATACGAAAGGATTTTTAAAGGAGGCAAAACTTATGAAAATTAAATTTTGCGGTGCCGCAACAGGCGTCACAGGATCTTGCCACTTAATTTCTACTGAAAACCACAAAGTGCTGTTTGACTGCGGCCAATTTCAGGGCGGAAGCGAAGAAGAAAGTTTAAACAGAATGGACTTTCCGTTTAACCCTGCAGAAATTGATGCAGTAATCGTAAGTCATGCACATATAGACCACTGCGGAAGACTTCCCCTTCTTGTAAAACAAGGTTTTAAGGGGCAAATTTTTGCCACCGACCCAACAGCAGATCTATTAGACGTAATGCTTAAAGACTCTGCTCATATTCACGAACAGGAAGCAGAACAAAAGACAAGAAAGAATCAGCGTGCTGGAAAAGGCGCCGTTGAACCTTTATATACCACAAACGATGCCCTAGACACTTTAAAATTTGTGCGTCCAGTAGCATACGACACGCTAGTTGAAGTAAACGAAGAGATGAAAATTTGCTTCAATGACGCAGGCCATATTTTAGGGTCGGCAATAATTGAGCTTTGGGTTAGCGAAAACGAAAATACTAAAAAGATTGTTTTCTCCGGCGATTTAGGCATGGTTGGAAGACCTATTTTAAAGGATCCTATCACCATTAAAAAGGCTGATTACGTTATCATGGAAACCACCTACGGAAACCGTGTTCACGAGAAAAATGCCACAAGCGTAGGAAGACTTACAGACATAATTGAAAAAGTTACTCTAAACGGGGGAAACGTTGTAATTCCATCGTTTGCAGTTGGTAGAACACAGGAGCTTATATTCGAACTCAACAAGGTTTACGACGGCAATTCCGAGCTTTCTAAGAAGCTTAAAAACGTGCCAGTTTATGTGGATAGTCCTATGAGCGTAATGGCCACAGAAGTGTTTAGAAAGAATGCTCAGGCCTATGACGATGAGATGAAATCTTACCTTCTAGATGGCGACCACCCTCTGGATTTTAAGAACCTTCACTACTCTTCTACAAGCGATGAAAGTAAGCAAATAAATATAGACCAGACTCCAAAGGTTATAATCTCCGCATCTGGAATGTGCGATGCCGGAAGAATTAGACACCACTTAAAGCACAATCTTTGGGACTCTAAAAATGCCATAGTATTTGTTGGATATCAGGCTGAAGGAACACTTGGAAAACTGCTTTTAAGCGGAGCAAAGACTGTAAAACTCTTCGGAGAAGAAATTGCCGTAAATGCACAGATTTACAACCTTGAAGGCTTCTCCGGACATGCCGATAGAGATGCCCTATTCGCCTGGCTGAGCGGTTTTAAGGCTAAACCTAAGGAAATATTCCTTGTACACGGCGAAATGGACGCAAAACGCGATTTTGCCGACTATGTAAAAGCTAATAAAGATTGGGACTGCGAAGTTGTAGATGGATTTAATGAATACAGCTTAGACGAAAAAACTGTTCTTACGCAAAAGACCGCAAGTGCTGAAACAGAGTTTGCAGAACGCAACACCAAAGAAGATCTTTTAAAGAAACTCGCAGAAGCGAGCGAAGAGCTCGAAAGCATCATAAAAAATGCAGCAATCAACTTAGAAGATGAAACAACAGAGCAGCAGATTGTAGAAATCAAGAACACCCTCTCCGCTCTTCAAAGAGACATCATAAACCTTGGTGCTAGTACAAGTAAATAATATAAAAGACATTTTATGATTCCTAGAGGGGCACGCTCTCGCTAAGCTGGGGGCCCACAGCGGTTCTGGGGTTCTTGCATCG
>JAKSSI010000196.1 GCA_024403175.1 Clostridia bacterium | reverse complement strand
TCTGTTGGAAAGAACCACCGGTGAAAGCATCGATGAAACTAAATGACCCTCCGGTAGACTGTTCAAACCATGTCGTAAAGTATTCTCTGTTAATACCCGGTGTAGGGATTACAGAGCCGATACGGATGATAACCAACATCAGCAGATCGAAAAGTAATTTCTTTCTGATTTCTTTAATCTTAAATGCATTTACCAGTGTTTTCAGCATTAGATCACCTCAGCAGTTCCACCAAGAGCTTCAATCTTAGCTTTAGCGGACTCGCTGAAAGCATTCGCTTTTACGGTAAGCTTCTTGGTAAGTTCTCCGTTTCCGAGTATCTTAACACCATCGCAAGCATCTTTAATGATGCCTTTTTCAATCAGTGTATCAACGCTTACTACGCTATCAGCCTCGAATGCTTCAAGAACATCAAGGTTAAGAGCTACGATGTCTTTACTGCTTCTGCACTTAAATCCTCTCTTAGGAAGTCGTCTGTATAAAGGCATCTGACCACCTTCAAAACCAGGACGGGGAGCACCTGAACGAGCCTTCTGGCCCTTGTGTCCCTTACCAGCGGTCTTGCCGTTTCCTGAACCATGGCCACGACCTCTTCTAAAATTATCACTATGTTTGGAACCTTCTGCGGGAGTTAAGTTAGATAATTCCATTCTTGACACCTCCTTCTGATTATTCTTCTACTTTTACTAAGTAATTTACTTGTTGAATCATACCTCTGGTAGCTTTGTTATCCGGAAGCTCAACAGTCTTGTGAAGCTTGGAAAGACCCATAGCTTCTACAGTAGCTCTATGCTTCGGAACAGCACCGATCGGAGATTTAACTAAAGTAACTTTTAAAGTCTTAACTTTCTTAGTTGCCATTTGTATGAACCTCCTTATGCCATAATTTCGCTAACAGACTTGCCACGGCTCTTTGCTACCTCTTCGGGAGTCTTTAATGCTGCAAGACCTTCGATGGTTGCAAGTACGACGTTCTGCTTGTTGTTAGAACCAAGAGACTTTGTACGAATATTCTTGATGCCTGCAAGTTCGCAAACGGAACGAGCGGGACCACCGGCGATAACACCGGTACCTTCAGGAGCTCTCTTTAAAAGAACTACTGCGGAACCAAACTTACCGATGAAGTCATGAGTAATAGAATGATTCTCATCAAGTGCAACGGAAACAAGTTTCTTCATTGCATCTTCTTTACCTTTACGGATAGCTTCGGGAATTTCAGCAGCCTTACCAAGGCCTGCACCTACATGACCGTTGCTATCTCCTACTACAACTAAAGCAGTGAAACGGAAGTTACGACCACCTTTTACAACCTTAGTTACACGCTTAATGGAAACCACTTTTTCAGTTAATTCCAATTGACTTGCGTCAATGATTGTACGCTTCATGTGATTTTCTCCTCCTATTAAAACTCTAAGCCAGCTTCTCTTGCGGCTTCTGCTAATGCTGCAACCTTGCCCTGATAAATGAAGCCACCTCTGTCGAATACAACAGCGGTAATGCCATTATCAAGTGCCTTCTTGGCAATTACCTTGCCAAGGTATGCAGCAGCTGCAACGTCGTTGGTCTTCTCAAGCTCTGCTTTTACTTCTTTGTCCATGGTAGAAGCAGCTACAAGAGTCTTTCCTACGGTATCGTCGATGATCTGTGCATACATATGATTGTTACTTCTGAATACAGCTAAGCGGGGTCTCTCTGCAGTACCGGAGAAACGATTACGCAGTCTGTTGTGTTTCTTAACACGAATTTCTTGTCTAGATTCTTTACTAACCATTTTTCGTTCTCCTTACTTACTTCTTACCAGTCTTACCAACTTTACGTCTGATAGTCTCTTCAACATACTTGATACCCTTACCCTTGTAAGGCTCAGGACGTCTCTTGTCGCGAATCTCAGCAGCAAACTGGCCAACTTTTTCTTTATCAATACCCTTAACTACGATGATGTTACCGTCAACAGATGTCTCAATGCCTTCGGGATCAATCATAATTACGGGATGTGAATATCCAAGAGTTAAGTTTAACTCCTTACCGGACTTAGCAGCTCTGTAACCAACACCGTTAACCTCAAGCTTCTTCTCGAAGCCCTGGGTAACACCGATAACCATGTTGTTGATCAGGGTTCTGGTAAGACCGTGATAGGATTTCATCTTCTTTAAATCGTTGGGGCGCTCAACTACTACTTCTGCACCTTCAACCTTAATTGTCATCTCAGCGGGTAATACTCTTGTAAGAGTACCCTTGGGACCTTTTACAGTCACTTGATTGTTTTCTGCAACTTCTACAGTTACTCCTGCAGGAATCGCGATTGGCATTCTTCCTATACGTGACATGCCCGTACCTCCTA
>JAKSSI010000195.1 GCA_024403175.1 Clostridia bacterium | reverse complement strand
TCCAAGGATTGCTCCAAGTTTGCTATTAACAAAAAAGTAATGTTTTAATAAAGCGTACAATAATACGTATATATATATAATTTAATGTAAACATATATACACTATTTGTAGTAATTATGTCAATATATAAATAATATCAATGTATGAATTAGTCGCTTTTAATCTTCTGCAAGCTCTTTTATAAAGTTAAGAATAAATTTAGTATCTTCTGGTTTTGCAAATCTATATTCCATTTTTGTTTTCCTCTCTAATAAATAATTAGCAATCTTTTTGTTTAATGTATCACTTTTTAGTACAAATACAATAGGTTTATATTAAATTCCAAAACTTAAAAATTTAAGTCTTCCACAAACGTTGAGATAATGGTAAAATAGTTTGTAGTTTTTATAACAATCATTTTGAAGGGATTAAAAATGACTATTAGAGAATTGGAATCCGTATGCGCTGTCGATAAGTATAGCAATTATACAGACGCAGCTTTTTATGAAAACTCTTCTCCTTCCGTTATATCTAAACATGTTAGCCACGTTGAAGAAGAATTTGGTGTAAAGCTGTTCGAAAGAGCTTCAAGAACTAAGAAAATGGAGCGCACAACTGCTGGCGAAGCCATTATTCCCATACTTATTGAAATTATCGAATCTTACAATTCTGCGATTAATGCAGCAAATAGCCTATCTAACGAAGTTGAAGAATTAAAGATCGGCTACAATCCATTAATCGGAGGATCAAAAGAATCCCAGATTGTATCAGGTTTTCTTAGTGAAAATCCTAACGTAAGCATTTACAGGATTATCAACTCTAGAAAAAATCTTCTATTCTCAATTTCAAACAATACTATAGATGCCTGCATCTTACCATTATTACACCCTACGGATATAGATCCTATAAGACTATTCGACATCGATCTTATTAAAGATGTCCGCTGGAAGCAGATACTAACTAAATCAGAGTTATTTCTTGGACTTCCCAAAACACACAAGTTAGCTTCGTGCAAACTCATAACAAAAGACTTATTTAAGGAATTACAAAATGAAACATTCCTGTTCTCACTTCTGCACGCGGGCAAACCAGGAATAAGCCAGCACGACTACTTAAGAGAGCATCTTGGAATTCCTAAAAGCCAATTCAAAGCGAGACAAATAGATATGTCAGAACCAGAACTGGCGTACACATTAATAAAAAACGGCAAAGGCATTCTCCCTCGTTCAGGTTCGGCGCCAAAGAATTTAGAAAACGTAGTCTTCGTTCCTGTTGAAGGATGGAATTACTCATCATCTTTGTACCTCATTTACAAAGACTCAAAATCAAATAAAGCCCTTAAACGTTTCGTAAATTACTGTGAAAATGCTTAAAAAGTAAAAGTGTCATTACCTTATGGTAATGACACTTTTTTATTATTGTATGAAGATTATATTTTAGGATTCTCGTTTACTTTGTTGGCATGATAGTGATAGCGTCGCCCTTGTTGATAACACATTCGCCCTTCATTTCACGAAGTTCCTGCCAATATCCATCTGGCTGCTTGTCAAGTTCAACACCTGCATCGATGAGCATCTGACGAATTTCCTTACCATCGAGTTCTCTTGGAAGAACCTTTCTGTCGATAGCTGTGCAAACTGCAAGACCTGCAGCCTGGCCTGTTCCCATAGCAGGTCCGATGATTCTCATAGCACCCTGTGCATGGAATTCTGCAGAGCAGCAACGGCCTGCGCAAAGCATATTGTCAACAACTTCAGGAACAAGAGTTCTGTAAGGAATTTCACAGTAATCTCTTGGATTAGAACGAGCAGCAATACCTGCTGGAACACCGAATGGGTGCATTCTAGCATCGCAGTGTGCGCCTTCTTCATCGATAACAGCTGTGCCAGCTGCTTCTGGAATATGAACGTGTCTCATGAAGAACCAGTGGTCGCTTGTTGGGTGATGTGTATCGAACATTTCTGGGAATCTTGCAATACCATCTTCAAACTTTGTTCCGCAAGCAACGTCTGCAGCCTTGAGCATGTATTCGCCGAAGATTCTTCTGCTGTCACGAACGCCTGGAACATTGCCCATACCTACGAGACGGAGGTTTTCGAATCCTGGTACATACTTCTTAAGGAATGCATGGAACTGCTTCATAAGCTGGTGCTGTTCAAGAATCTGTCTTGTAATATCTTCAGCATCAGTGTTGTGTGTGTAGTAGCTGTGGAAGCTGAATGTTACGAAGCTTGCATTGTCCATTGGAGTGTTTGGAATGATTACTCTGAAGAAACCAGCTGCTGGGTTGCAAACGTGTCTTGTCATTTCACCGCGCTTAATAGCTTCTTCTTCAAGAACGAATACCATTGGAAGTGGATCTGGGTTGCCAGCAGCAATCTGATCAGCCTTCCAC
>JAKSSI010000194.1 GCA_024403175.1 Clostridia bacterium | reverse complement strand
ATCTCCGCCCTGGGATGCACCCGGAATGTGATAAAGCTTACCGCATTCATCGCAAGCACGCTTAACTTCGCTCTTACTTGTTTCTCTGTTGTAGTGTGGATTATCTACTGTAGCAGAGTCAATGCCGCCCATGAATGTAATCTTTCCGCCGTACTGCTTAATAAGTTCTGGAACATTGTTGCTTGTCATAACACCCTGCCAAATGTCGATGCCCATATCAATCATATCTGGAACGATAGTTGCAGCATAGGAGTCGGAGTGGTGAATGATAAGTTCTACGCCGTGGCTCTTGTAGTATCCATAAACCTTCTTGTATGCAGGTACATAGAATTCCTTAAACATATCTGGAGACATAAATGTAGAAATCTGTGTACCCCAGTCATCATGATGGAAAAGTGCATCGATGTGAAGATGGCTACAAAGTTCTTCTGCATAAGCAAGTTCGAAATCTGTAATAACATCGATGAGTTCGTGCATTTCATCTGGGTTTGTATACAGATACATCATTGTATTCTGAATTTCGCAGAGGTAGTGGCACTGTTCAAAGATACCAGGAATAGCCATACCTGTTACATAGTATTCGTTTCTATCAATTTCTTCTGCAGCCTTAATAAATGGTTCCCAAGCTGCATCGTCGAACTTAACACTTGGAACTGTTACATAATCTCTCCAGTGTTCAATATCCTTAACAACAATCTTATCCTGTGTGTGTACTGGGAATGGTCCTGGAGTACCAATTGGGAAAGAACGTGTTACACCCCACTTGTTAACTACATTTTCTTCACCGTACTTTGGAGCTGGGTTAGAAGCCTGGAATGGATTGATTACCATCTTAAATGCTTCATACTGATTTACGAAACGATCAGGATTTCCGCCTTTGAGTACTTCCTGAAGATTTTGTCTTTTTGTAAGCATGTCGTCACCTCATACTTTTCTTATTATCTTGAATTAACTTTTTTAACTTTTTCTTTAACTGTTCGTCAAGCTTAACAGTGTTGATGATAGATTCTACCATATCATCAAGCTCTTTTGTTATTTTATTTGGTAATTTTAAGCCTAATGGATTTATAACTGCATCAATTTTTGCTCTTGTTTTTTCAATCTTATTGCCAGCTTCATCGATTGCCCTAACAATACAATCATCAAATATTTCTTTGCTATAAATAATCTTATGATCTAATCCAAATATTTCTGCAGCAATTTCGGCTTGCTTGATTTCTCTTGCTGGAATCTGACCCCTCATAAAAGTGTATTTCTTTCCAGTATATGCCCCGAAGGCTTTAAGGGTATCAAGATATCCTAGACGCATAATATCTTCAGAATTTGAAGGATTAAAAATAGCAAAATTACCTAAATCCCAAGCTGGTTTAATATAAAAGAGTCTATCCTTTGCAGCTTCAAGATCATTCTTTCTTAGTTTGTGTGCCATATCTGCATCTAAGTTTACACATATAATGCGGTCAGCATTTTTTTCCAAGGCCATAGAGACTGGCATATAATCTGAAAAGCCTCCATCAACATATGCCTTACCATCTATTTCATATGGCATTACTACTGGAAAACAAGAGCAGCTGGCAAAGACATAATCCATCAGTTTTCCCTTTGGAATGTCTTCTTTCCAGTAGTGGTGTGGCACCATAGATGGGAATTCAACCACCACAACACCCATTTCAATTGGAGATTGTCTAATATCCTCTTCTGATAAGTAGTCATCTAGATAATCTTTTATGGTAGTGAATTTTACTCCTTTATTTTCTATAGCATGTTTATAGTCAAATACTTCGTCAGTCTTTAAGCCTAACCATATTTTCTTGCCTTCTTCGAAAGCGCCTTGCGCTATTACGGCAGAGTTCATTGCACCGATAGATGTTCCGCAAACTATATCAATTTTAATTCCCATTTCGCGGAGGGCCTGCCAAACACCTATTTCATATGCGCCGCGGCTACCACCACCGGAAAGTACTAATGCATTTTTCATATCTTCTACTAAAAAACTAGCGGCACCATTTGGCACCGCTTTAGTGTTTATTGTTCTTCCTTATCCTTGACTGCAGCAAGCTGAGCATCTAATTCAGCAATCTGAGCTACAAATCCATCAAGCTTTTCTTTAAGTTCGCCAAAGTTTTCTGCGAAGAATTCTGGATTCTTTTCGATAAGAGCTTTTGCGATTTCAACGTAAGTATTCTTAACATCTGTTTCAATGCCAGCCTTCTTAACCTTGAGCTTTCCGATTTCGCCAACTTCTTTAGCCTTATCAAGACCTGCTTCGCCAACCTTCTTTAAGTTATCTAAAAATGCCATAGTTACACCTCCATAAGAAACTTTACTTTCGTATTCTTATTATACACCATATTAGAATTTTTATTTGTAAATAATT
>JAKSSI010000193.1 GCA_024403175.1 Clostridia bacterium | reverse complement strand
AACAACTCAGGCTCAGATTGTAAGACAGATGATGGAGCTTAGAGACACTTATGGTACAAGTATCATCGTAGTTACACATAACCTTGGTGTTGCAGCTTACATGTCTGACTATATTGTAGTAATGAAGCACGGTGTAGTTGAAGATCAGGGCGATAGAGATCACATTCTCCACCACTCTGACAATGAATACACAAGAAGACTGCTTGATGCAGTTCCGTCCTTAGGAGGTGAACGTTATGTTTAATGAAAACGCAGAAGTAATTCTCGAAGCTAATCACATAACTAGAAAATTCCCTGCTGCAGGCGGAAAAACTCTTTTAGCAAACAATGATGTAAACCTTAAGCTGTATAGAGGTAAGACTCTTGGTCTTGTAGGTGAATCCGGTTGCGGTAAGAGTACATTTATGAGATTCCTTGTTATGCTTGATAAGCCAACAGAAGGTGAAATTCTCTTCAAGGGCAAGGATATGACTAAGCTTAAGGGCGAAGAATTAAGACAGTTCCGTAAGCATATCCAGATGGTATTCCAGGATCCAACAAATTCATTCAACCCAAAGCTTAAGATTCGTGATATCGTTTGCGAACCTCTTATGACCTTCGGAGTTATTACAAAGGATCAAAAAGATGCCGAGTGCAGAGAGCTTCTCGGAATGGTAGAACGTCCTGGCGACTTCGCAGATAGATATCCTCACAATATGTCCGGTGGTCAGCGTCAGAGAGTTGCTATTGCAAGAGCTCTTGCTCTTGAGCCTGAAATTCTTATTTTAGACGAAGCAACATCTGCCTTAGACGTATCCGTACAGAAAACCGTTATTGAGCTTGTTACAAAGCTCCAAAAGGAAAAGAACATTACCATCGGATTTATTTGCCATGATATCGCGCTTATTTCTAGCGTTGCATATCAGGTGGCAGTTATGTATCTTGGTAATCTTGTTGAAGTTCTCCCCGGTGAAGATCTTCACCTGCATGCGGTTCATCCGTATACAAAGCCGTTAATGGGACCTACATTCGACATTAATATGGATTTCTCAAAGCCAATTGAAAGTATTGAATCAGAAGCACCAAGCCCATTAGATGTACCTGTAGGTTGTCCATTTGCTAATAGATGTGACAAGTGCATGGATATTTGCACCAAGGAAAGGGCTCCTCTTGTAGATTATGCTCCGGGACATCAGGTTGCATGTCATTTATTTAAGTAATAGGGAGTATAGGACACAATGAAAAAATTAATAGCAATTCTCCTTGCTGCTGTAATGATTTTTGCACTCGCTTCTTGCGAAATGAAGGACCCAGCAGCTGAAAAGCATAAGATAGGAGTAATCGTTTACGATTTAGCCGACGAACAGGTATTAGCTTTTAAGGACTACCTTGAAAACTATATCGGAGCTAATTTCGATGACGTATCCTTCCTTTATTCAAGAGCTGTAAGCTCTAAGGAAGAAGAAATGGAATTCATTTCTGCTTGCATTGATGATGGAGTAGACGGAATTATGGCATTCAACAGCTATGATCTTCCTGCAGAAGTAGAACTTTGTGCAAAGAACAAGGTTTATTATGTAAGACCATCCGCAACAGTTTCAGAAGCTGATTTTAAGGCCGTAGAAAATAATCCATACTTTATCGGTGCATTTGGACCTGGTATTGAAATGGAATATCAGTCCGGTTATGACATGGCAAAGTTCTTCGCAGAAAAGAATGAAGGCGATAAGTACTTCATTTTCACAGGCGGTGCTACCATGGGCAACGTAATGCATATCGAAAGAACAAAGGGTATGCTTGATGCTCTTCAGAAGGAATATGGCGTATCATTCTCTAAGAGTTCTGAAGAAATTGCAAAGACTGCTGGCGTTGTAAATGCTGGAAATCTTACTGTATGTCTTTGCGGCGGATACATTACTATGCCTAACTTTGTAGAAGATGCAACAAAGGCATTTAAGGCAGACGATTATAGTGTAGTTTTAACTACTATTCCGGTACCTAATATGCTTGATACAATCGCTGGTGCGCATCTTGGTTTAATTGACTGCTTCAACAGCACAAATGCAAAGCTCTTCTCTGAAGGTAAAGTAGATTATGTTTGCGGTAAGTTCAGCTCCATTATTGGCCCTGCATTTGCTGCAATGTATAACTGCATAAATGGTAATGCTGCAGACTTTAGATATCTTGGTAAGGCCATTAAGGTAACTCAGGGCTTCTGGGTATCTACAAGTGCAGAAGATTATATGCAAAAGTATGCACTCTCTTGCGGTATCGTTGTAAATGCATACAGCTACACAGATTTACTCGGTGTAATCAAAGCTTACAACTCCAATGCTACATATAACGATTTAAAGAAGCTTGCCGAAGCGTATGATTTTGAATCTGCGCTCGACAGATTAAATTAATATTTTTTCAAATAAATCCT
>JAKSSI010000192.1 GCA_024403175.1 Clostridia bacterium | reverse complement strand
CATACTGGTGGTTATAATTCCATTCTTCGCCGTATGTTAAATAAGTCTTTTCAAGCCAATCGCTTACTTCGCACCAACCATTTCTAACAATGATTGTTGTATTAGGAGAAACTGCTTCAAATAACTCTTTTGCATTACTTACATAAACGATATTGTTTTCAAGCTTAATGGAATCGTCAAACTTGCAATTATTAAATGAAATGTTGTTGTGTGCTTCAATACCGTACTTAATATCGAAACTTTCAGACATAGAGAAAGTACATCCATCAAAGTTTACCTTGCTGGCATCTGTTGATGCAAAACCCGAAGACATTATGTTGTTATCGAATTTGCAATTCTTAAAATCAACAGTGCTTCCATATGCTTCAACAGCTGTATAGCCATCACATTCATTAAGCTTGCAATCAGCAATAGTAAGCTTTGAACCAGTAGCATAAACTATGCCGTAGCTACATTCGCGAATTATGGAATTCTTAAGAGTTACATTTTCGCTATCGATAGCTTCAACTCCGTAAGTGCCGCAGCCGTATAAATCCAAATCTGAAAGATCTACATTCTTGCAATGATCAACTTCAACAACAGCACCAACACAGTGGCCTGGTTCTACTAAATGACCAAGTGTCATCTTTTCAAGTTTAATGCCATCGCAGTCTTTAAAACGAATAACATCTGCATAAGGGTCTTCAATTACAAATTCAGTTTTTGCTGTGCCTGCGCCGCGAATTGTAAGGTTAGAAACTTTTTCAATTGTAAGAGAATAACCATCACCGCAGTATTCAAGACTTGCATGATCAAATAAAGTTTGGCCTGCATAATTGTATCCAAAAGCCTCGCCTAAATTTTGAAGTCCTTCAGGAATTTCAATTATGAGGTTTGAATCAATTGCTGCTGGAAGATCCGCAAGATTTTCAATCTTAACAACTTTTGTTTCAGGAGCCTTTGGCTTTTGGCCGCAACCCGAAAGCGAAAGAACCGCAATCATCACAGTAGCTAAGAGTATAACGGATATATATTTTTTCATAGTCTGCATGCCAAAGCAATTTGCTTTGGCTACCTCCTTTTTAGTCGATTACAATTTTCTGCACGCTGCAGCAAGTTCGTTTAAAGTGCTGCAAGAAAGCATTGTGCATCGTTCAGCGGCTTTCATAATTCCGCTTGAGTATTTCCACTTACTTTGAGGAATAGGATTTAATAAATATACTTTCCCCGCGCGAGATCTTGCTCTGTCTAATTCATCCTGAACAGAATTCATATTTACACTTTTTGCATCGGACAGTATTACAAGTACTGTGCCTTGAGTAAGGGTTGCAGGGCGAGCATCATTTAATTCTTTTAGTGCGGCCCCTAAGTCTGTGCCTCTGCCGTAAAGACCTGTTTCTCTTACGTAGTCTCTAAAGCTATTCATATTTGAAAGATGGAATTTATCTGCTTCTGCCAAAGTTTCAGAGAAGAGAAAGATTCTTGAATTTTCTGCAGTTTGATTTAAGGCCTGAATAAATCTTAAAGCAAACTCTGAGAACTGCAGCATAGAGCCTGAAACGTCACAAAGAACAACAAGTTGTCTTCTGCGCTTTTTAGGTTTTTTATAGATTATCTTGTAGAAGCTTCCACCGGTTTCAAGGCCTTTTCTAATTGTCTTTTTAAATTCCGGAATAGAAGATCTTCCTTTGTTGCTGTTTTTTCTGCTGAGCTCTTTGTTAATGCCAGAAGCCAAATTAGAAATGTACATAACGGCCTTTGGAATTTCGTTGTCTTTAAAATCAGAAATTTGTCTAAAGATAAGGCCTTCTTCTGGGTCCATAGGAGCTACAGCCAGAGCAGCATCTTCCATCATAAGTTGCTGCTCCATGATTGATTTCATAAAGACTGTATGAATAAGTTCGTTGTAAAGCTTGCCCTGCTCTGTTCGCCTGTTGCTATAGCGCTCTACTGTTTTCATCAGGCGGTCTTGGTCTTCAGGTTTCATCGCCGCAAAGGCTTCTTGATCTTCAGGAGAGTACTCGCTGTTTGGGTCGGCGGACTCAAGCTTTCTTCTAGCTTCTTCCATTGCCCTGGCCCTTTCGAGTTCTTGCTCCTGATGCTTTTTGTCTATTGCGTGAATGGCATCTTCGCTTAAGAAGAATGCATCAAACAATTTATCGAACTTGATTTGGTCTTCTCTTGATTTTGCATAAACCGTTCGAAGCGCGGTTTTGACAGTTGGCCTATCGGACATGTCAAGACCCGCCAAAATGCTGCATGCATCGGCGTTCTCCTTAGGGCTTATAACTATACCCTCGTTTCGAAGTAGATTTCCGAAAAGAGTTATTTTTTCAAGATAGACAGTGGTATCAAGCATTATCCGTGATGGTGATGTTCGCAGTGACCGCCATCGTGGTTATGGTGATGGCAGTGACCTTCTTCATGACTATGTTC
>JAKSSI010000191.1 GCA_024403175.1 Clostridia bacterium | reverse complement strand
GTTTCGATTTTTACTTTTCCATCTGCGCTATTTTCAACTGCAGTTGCAATGAAGATAGAATCTCTTACATAGCCATCGCTGCCGTGAAGAACTTCATTTGGGTCGCCAAGGTAGAAGCCTGTGCAGAATGGACGGTGGCTTGCTGTGTCAACTTCTTCTCTTGCTTCAGCTGGAGTAATCTTTCCATCCATAAGCATTCTATATGCATTAACAACAGCTCCAACATAATATGGAGTTATCATTCTTCCTTCAATCTTAAAGGAGTTAACACCTGCTGCTTCAAGCTTATCAAGAATATCTACACAGCAAAGTTCTTTTGAACTTAAGATTTCCATTCCGTTTTCAGTTTCTTCAACTGGGAAATATTCGCCTGGGCGCTTTTCTTCCATAAGGTAGTACTTCCATCTGCAAGACTGAGCGCACTTACCCTTGTTTGCACTTCTTCCTGTTGTGTAAGCTGAAATCATGCATCTGCCAGAATAGCTCATGCACATAGCACCGTGTACAAATGCTTCAAGCTCCATATCTGCAGGAATGTTGGCTCTAAGTTCTGCAATAGATTCGATTGTAAGTTCTCTTGCAAGAACAATTCTCTTTACACCCATGTTGTAATAAACCTGAGCAGCCTTATAGTTCATGCAGTTTGCCTGAGTAGAAAGATGTACTTCCATATCAGGATTCTTTTCTTTAATTTCAGCAATAGCGCCTAAATCAGACACGATTAACGCATCGACGCCTATTTCCTTAAGACGCTTAGAATAGTCGCCTAAAAGAGGAATTTCGTGGCTATCAGGGAAGATATTAACTGTTACATACATCTTCTTTCCAGCGCTATGAATAAGGCCAGATGCTTCTGCTAATGTATCCCAGTTAAAGCCTACATGGTTGGCTCTCATCTGCATCATTGGGCCGCCCATATAAACTGCGTCTGCGCCATATTTTAAAGCTGTTTTTAAAGTTTCAATGTCTCCACAAGGAGCTAAAAGTTCAGGTTTCATATTGTGTCCTTTTATCTTAATAATTAGAAAATCGCCGGCGAAATTTGCCGGCGAATACTTTACAAAATTAAACGTTAAAGAGGAAGTTTACAATGTCTCCGTCCTTCATAACGTATTCTTTACCTTCAGATCTTAAGAAGCCCTTTTCTCTTGCAGCAGCCATAGAACCGCCAACTTCCATAAACTTATCATAAGCAATAGTTTCAGATCTAATAAAGCCTCTTTCAAAGTCTGTATGAATCTTTCCTGCAGCCTGTGGAGCCTTAGTACCTTCTTTAATAGTCCAAGCTCTGCATTCATCTTCACCGGCTGTAAGGAATGAAATAAGGTTAAGAAGCTTATAAGAAGCCTTAATAAGCTGATCTAAGCCGCTTTCCTTAATACCAAGTTCTTCAAGGAACATAGCCTTTTCATCGTTTTCAAGTTCTGCAACTTCGGCTTCAACACCTGCACATATTACTACAACCTGAGAACCTTCCTGGCTAGCAATATCCTGAACAGCCTTTACAAACTTGTTATCGGAATAATCAGCTACATCGCCTTCTGCTACGTTTGCAACATAAATGATTGGCTTGTAAGAAAGAAGACCAATAGACTTTACAAATGCTTCGTCTTCTTCATTTTCGAATGTCATAGAACGAGCATTCTTGCCTCCAGAAAGATGTGCATAAATGCTTTCCATTATTGTGCACTGGCCAAGCTGATCCTTGTTTCCACCCTTCATAGAACCCTTTGCCTTTGCAATTCTTCTTTCAAGAATTTCCATATCGGAAAGGATAAGTTCCATATTGATTGTTTCGATATCAGATGCTGGGTCGATACGGCCATCTACATGAACAATATTTTCGTTTTCAAAACATCTTACAACGTGGCAGATAGCTTCAACTTCTCTAATGTGGCCAAGGAACTGGTTTCCAAGACCTTCACCCTTAGATGCGCCCTTTACAAGGCCTGCAATATCGCAGAATTCGATTGTTGCATATGTTGTCTTCTTAGAGTTGTAAATCTCATGAAGCTTTGTAATTCTTTCGTCTGGAACAGTTACAATTCCAACGTTTGGCTCGATTGTGCAGAATGGATAGTTTGCAGCTTCAGCCCCAGCCTTTGTTATAGCATTAAACAGTGTGCTCTTTCCTACGTTAGGAAGGCCAACGATACCTAATTTCATTTGCTTCTCCTTATGTTAACGACCCATACGGTCTTCAAAATGTGCATAAAATAACATTATGATTATAGCATAAGAAGAGAATGAAAGCAAAATAGCGAAAAAGCCTATAAAGTCACGCAAGTATCTCTTGCATTAGTAATTTTGCTGACCTATAACATACTTTCCTATTTTGTCTAAACAAGCCTGGATTTCATTTTAGGGTGCTTAAAAATGACTTTGTTGCCATTAACCCAAATTTAGAGTATCAAAGGCAACATTTCTTGTTATAACAAAGCATTTTGAATTA
>JAKSSI010000190.1 GCA_024403175.1 Clostridia bacterium | reverse complement strand
GCATTTCGAGAAGAGTCTTAGTTTCTTCGTCTGTCTTTGCTGTTTTTGTGGAGATAATGTCCAGACCTCTGATCTATTCTACTTCATCATATGTGATTTCAGGGAAGATGAGCTGTTCCTTAACGCCCATGGAGTAGTTACCACGGCCATCGAAGGAATTCTTGCTAACGCCCTTGAAGTCTCTTACTCTTGGAAGAGCAATGTTGAAGAACTTATCAGCGAATTCATACATTCTGTCTCCACGAAGTGTTACCTTGCATCCTACAGCCATACCTTCTCTAACCTTGAAGTTAGCGATGGACTTTCTGGACTTTGTAACAACCGGAGCCTGTCCGGAAATAGCTGCCATTTCCTTAACAGCGAGTTCCATAAGCTTTGGATTATCCTTGCAGTCGCCAAGACCCATGTTGAGGGTAATCTTTTCAAGCTTTGGAACCATCATTACGTTTGCGTAGTTGAACTTTTCCTGTAAAGCTGGGAAAACGTCCTTCTTATAGCGATCTCTTAATCTTGCTGCCATGACGTCCTCCTTCTTAACCAATTACCTTGCCGGTCTTCTTAGCAACTCTGACTTTCTTTTCGCCTTCGAGCTTGTAACCAACTCTTGTCGGTGTACCGCCTTCAACGAGCATAACGTTGGAAACGTCGATAGCTCCTTCGATCTTTCTGATCTCAGCAGGCTGATCCTGCTTAGCCTTCATATGTCTTGTCTGAACATTTACGCCTTCAACGATTACTTTGTTTTCGGAAGGGATAGCCCTAAGAACCTTACCCTTCTTGCCCTTGTCCTTTCCTGTGATGACGAGGACTGTATCATTCTTCTTAATCTTCATTAATATATGTCCTCCTTACAGTACTTCAGGAGCGAGGGATACGATCTTTGTGAATCCCTTATCTCTGAGTTCTCTTGCAACAGGTCCAAAGATACGTGTTCCCTTTGGTGACTTATCTTCAGCAATGATTACTGCTGCGTTCTGGTCAAACTTTACATAGGAACCGTTAGCTCTTCTAACGCCTGTGGATGTTCTAACGATTACGGCCTTTACAACATCGCCCTTCTTAACGATTCCGCCTGGGATTGCATCCTTTACTGCGCAAACGATAATGTCGCCGATGTTTGCATACTTACGACCTGTGCCGCCGAGAATTCTAATGCAGAGGAGTTCCTTTGCACCGGAGTTATCAGCAACTCTCAGTCTACTTTCTGTCTGAATCATCTGGTGCCTCCTACTTTACCTTTTCAACTACTTCTACAAGTCTCCATCTCTTACCCTTGGAGAGTGGTCTTGTTTCCATAATTTCTACTTTATCGCCAATCTGGCATTCGTTGTTTTCATCGTGAGCCATGAACTTCTTGGTAATCTTTGTGGACTTACCATAAAGAGCATGACGACGAGATTCTTCAACTGCTACAACGATGGTCTTTTCCATCTTATTGCTGGTTACGAAACCAACTTTTGTCTTTCTAGCATTTCTTTCAGACATCTGCTTCGTCCTCCTTTCAGTTAAGCCTTACCGTTCAGTTCATTTTCTCTGATAACGGTCTTAATTCTAGCGATATCCTTCTTGAGCTCCTTCATCTTTCCAGCGTTTTCAAGCTGTCCTGTTACGTGCTGGAATCTGAGGTTGAAGAGCTCCTTCTTGAGCTTGCCTTCTTCTGTAGCGAGTTCGGCTGCGCTCATAGCTCTTATCTTCTTGATTTCCATTATGCTTCAGCCCCCTTAACTACAAACTTTGTCTTGATTGGGAGCTTGTGACCTGCAAGTCTGATAGCTTCTCTTGCAGCTTCTTCACTTACGCCACCAATTTCGAACATAACTCTTCCCGGCTTTACAACTGCAACCCAGTATTCAGGAGAACCTTTACCGGAACCCATGCGGACTTCAGCAGGCTTCTTTGTTACTGACTTGTGCGGGAAAATCTTAATATAAACGTCTCCGCCTCTCTTGATGTATCTTGTCATAGCGATACGAGCTGCTTCGATCTGATTTGCTGTGATCCATGCAGGTTCGAGAGCAACAAGGCCAAATTCACCGTAAGTAACTTTGTTACCCTTTGTTGCGATTCCCTTCATTCTACCTCTATGGAGTCTTCTGTGCTTAACGCGCTTAGGCATTAACATTATTCAGCTACCTCCTGTTCTGCTACTTCCTGAACCGGTTCTTCTACTGGAGCTTCTACCGGCTTAGCTGGGCGCTTTCTTGGGTTAACAGGCTTTGCAACCGGCTTTTCGGCATCTCTTCTGCCGCGTCTTTCGCCACGGTTTTCTCTGTTGCCTCTTTCACGTCTGTCACCACGACCGCGTCTTTCGCCGCGTTCCTTCTTTGGCTCTTCCTTTTCTTCAGGAATTGCAGGAACGAGCTGTCCGTCGAGAACTTCACCGTTGTTTACCCAAACCTTAACGCCGAGTCTACCGTACTGTGTATCAGCTTCAGCAAAACCGTAGTCAATGTTTGCTCTGAGTGTATGAAGTGGAACATTACCTTCGGAGTACTTTT
>JAKSSI010000019.1 GCA_024403175.1 Clostridia bacterium | reverse complement strand
GTGGTAAGGCTCAGTTCGGTGGTCAGCGTTTCGGTGAAATGGAAGTTTGGGCACTCGAAGCTTATGGTGCTGCATACACATTACAAGAAATTCTTACCGTTAAGTCCGACGACGTTATCGGTAGAGTAAAGACATACGAAGCTATTGTTAAGGACGAAAACATTCCTGAACCAGGTATCCCTGAATCCTTCAAGGTACTTATTAAGGAAATGCAGAGCTTAGCTCTTGACGTTAAGATTCTTGGCGATAACGACGAAGAAATCGAGCTTAAGGATACATCTGATCTTGAAGGTGCTACATCCTTTAATGCTATCGAATTTGAAAACTTAAAGCGTGAAGAAGACTTCTTCGGCGAAGGTTCAGGTTTCACTGCCCTGAATTCTGAAGGTGAAGAACTCGATTCTTACACAGATCCGCTTTATGATGTTGACGAAGAAGAGGAAGATTTCCCAGGAGAGGAGAAGTAAGATATGGATATTAATTTTGAATCATTACAAATCAATCTTGCTTCCACCGAGAAGATCCTCAGCTGGTCACACGGCGAAGTAAAGAAGCCAGAAACAATTAACTACAGAACTCTCAAGCCTGAAAGAGACGGACTTTTCTGCGAAAGAATTTTCGGACCTACAAAGGACTGGGAGTGCCACTGCGGTAAATATAAGAGAATTCGCTACAAGGGAATCGTTTGCGACCGTTGCGGCGTAGAAGTTACAAAGTCCAAGGTAAGAAGAGAAAGAATGGGCCACATTACACTGGCTGCACCTGTTTCTCACATCTGGTATTTCAAGGGCATTCCATCAAGAATCGGTCTTGTACTCGATATGTCCCCAAGAACACTGGAAAAGGTACTTTACTTTGCTTCCTACATCGTAACAGATCCTGGCGAAACAACTCTTAAGTACATGCAGGTTCTTACAGAACAGGAATACAGAGAAGCTAGAGATGAATTCGGAATGGGATTCAAGGCTGCTATGGGTGCCGAACCTGTAAGAGAAATTCTTTCCAACTTAAACCTCGACGAACTTGCAGTTGAACTTAGAGAATCTCTCAAGACAGCTCAGGGGCAGAAGAAGGTTAAGCTTGTAAGAAGACTCGAAGTAATCGAAGCTTTAAGAGCTTCTGGAAATAAGCCTGAATGGATGATCATGGAAGTAGTTCCAGTTATCCCACCAGATCTCCGTCCTATGGTTCTGCTCGACGGCTGTAGATTTGTTACATTAGTCTTAAACGACCTTTACAGAAGAGTAATTAACAGAAACAACAGACTTAAGAGATTACTTGATCTTGGAGCTCCAGACATTATCGTAAGAAATGAAAAGAGAATGCTCCAGGAAGCAGTAGATGCTCTTATTGACAATGGCCGTCGCGGCAGACCTGTTACAGGTCCTGGCGGAAGACAGCTTAAGTCTCTTTCCGATATGCTCAAGGGTAAGCAGGGAAGATTCAGACAGAACCTCCTTGGTAAGCGTGTAGACTACTCCGGACGTTCTGTAATCGTAGTTGGTCCTGAACTTAAGTTCTATCAGTGCGGTCTTCCAAAGAAGATGGCTCTCGAACTCTTCAAGCCTTTCATTATGAAGAAGCTTGTTGCAGATGGAACAGCTCACAACATTAAGAGTGCTAAGAGAATGGTTGAAAAGGTTCGTCCAGAAGTTTGGGACGTTCTTGATGAAATCATTAAGGATCACCCAGTTCTTTTAAACCGTGCTCCTACACTCCACAGACTTGGTATTCAGGCATTCGAACCTGTACTTGTAGAAGGTAAGGCTCTTAAGCTTCACCCACTCGTATGTACAGCATACAACGCCGACTTCGACGGCGACCAGATGGCCGTTCACGTACCACTTTCTGTAGAAGCTCAGGCAGAAGCAAGATTCCTTATGCTCTCTGTTAATAATATTCTTGCACCTAAGGATGGTTCCCCAATCACAACACCTACACAGGATATGATTCTGGGTTCCTACTTCCTTACAAACCCTGGTCCATCAAATAAGGAAGAAAGAACTTCTAAGTTTGAAAAGGGCGATGGTAAGATTTTCTGCGACGAAGCTGAAATGCTTATGGCATATCAGACAGGAGCAGTAGGTATCCATGCTAAGGTTAAGGTATTAAAGAAGCTCAACCCAGAAGATAAGGGCCAGCTTGTTGAATCCACAGTTGGTAGATTTATCTTCAACGAAAAGATTCCTCAGGACCTCGGTTTTGTAGACAGAACAGTAGATCCTTATGGACTCGAAGTAGACTTCCTTGTTAAGAAGAAGGACCTTACAAATATCATTGCTAAGTGCTTTGCTGTACACGGAAATGTTAGAACTGTAGAAATGATGGACTACATCAAGTCTAACGGTTATAAATATTCCACAATTGCTGCAGTTACAATTTCCATCGGCGACATGCTTATGCCAGCTAACAAGAAGGAAATTATCGACAAGGCACAGACAGTTGTTGACAGATATCAGGAAGCATACAGAAGAGGACTTATGTCCGACAACGAAAGATACGAAGCCGTACTTAAGGTTTGGTATAAGGCAACAGATGATGTTGCAGACGCTCTTATGGATGCTCTCCCACATGATAACAACCTGTTCATCATGGCAGACTCCGGTGCCCGTGGTTCTAAGAACCAGATTAAGCAGGTAGGTGGTATGCGTGGTCTTATGGCTAACGCTACTGGTAAGACTATCGAAGTTCCTATCACAGCTAACTTCAGAGAAGGTCTTTCCATCATGGAATACTTCCTTTCCTCCAACGGTGCTAGAAAGGGTCTTGCAGATACAGCTCTTCGTACAGCCGACTCTGGTTACCTTACAAGAAGACTTGTAGACGTATCTCATAACGTTATCGTAAGAGACTACGACTGCGGTACAGATGAAGGTATCGAAGTTAGAGCATTCACAGACGGTAAGGAAATTATCGAACCTCTCCGTCAGAGAATTATCGGCAGAACAGCTCTTGATGACATTGTTGACCCAGCAACAGGTGAAGTTATTGTTGCTGGTGGAGAAGAAATTTCCGATGCTCAGGCAAAGAAGATAGAAGCTGCAGGCATTGAATCTGTAAACATCAGATCAGTTATGACTTGCAAGTGCGAAATCGGTGTATGCGCTAAGTGCTACGGCAGAAACCTTGCTACAGGCGAACCTGTAAACCTCGGTGAAGCTGTTGGTATCATTGCTGCGCAGTCCATCGGTGAACCTGGTACACAGCTTACTATGAGAACATTCCATACTGGTGGTGTAGCTGGTGGTTCCTCCGGTGATATTACTCAGGGTCTTCCAAGAGTAGAAGAACTTTTCGAAGCTAGAAGACCAAAGGGTATTGCTGAAATTTGCGAAGCCGACGGTAAGGTTGTTTCTATCTCAACAAGACCTGACAACAAGACAGAAGTAATCGTTCGTGGTGAAGAAGAACGTAAGTATGTAATCCCTTACGGTGCAAGACTTAAGGTTTCCGAAGGAAGCGAAGTTCATGCACGTGAAGGAATTACTCAGGGTCCACATGATATCCTCAGAATCAACGGTGTAGAAGGCGTATATCAGTACCTCCTCAAGGAAGTACAGAGAGTATACAGACTCCAGGGTGTAGACATCAACGACAAGCACGTTGAAGTTATTGCTTCCCAGATGCTTTCTAAGTACAGAGTTGAAGATGCAGGAGATACAACACTTCTCCCTGGCGGTATGTACTCTAGATTCGAAGTAGAAGCTGCAAATGCTGCTCTTGAAGAAGGTCAGCAGACAGCTGAATGTGAAAGAGTTCTCCTTGGTATTACTAAGGCATCTCTTGCTACAAACTCCTTCCTCTCCGCTGCTTCCTTCCAGGAAACAACAAGAGTACTTACAGACGCTGCTATTAAGGGTAAGAAGGATAGACTCATCGGTCTTAAGGAAAACGTTATCATCGGTAAGCTCATCCCTGCTGGTACAGGTATGAAGCTCTATAAGAACATTTCCGTAGATTACGGTGTAAACACTGAATTTATGGAAAGCTACAACGTAAAGACAGGCTACGAAGAAGATGACTACGTAGATGTTCAGGACGTTGAAGATTCTATCGAAGATATTATGGACGCTGACGACGAAAACCTTCAGGCAGCAGCTTATGCAAATGAACTTGCAGGCGTTGAAGAAGAATAATTAAAAATTAATGTCAGTAGCTACGGCTACTGACATTTTTTTTATTTTTACTCAGAATCAATGGTATAATATATTATTATGGATAGACTGGTTGAAATTAAAAAAGAATATGACGCTTTAAAGCTTACTGTTATTAAAAGCCTTGGAAATACAATTGTAGATGCCCTTAAGGAATTCTATTTTACTGCGGCTTCAAAAGTTTGGGGAAATGGAGGCGGAGAATATTACTCTAGCTATCAAGACGTTTTCGGCAAACTTTTTGTTACATCTTATAGCGAATCAAGAATAAAAGAGGAAATGGCTAAGTACGCAAAATCCGGCAGCGCCATTGATGTTCCTTATTTTTATAAGAATCTTGCAGAAAAAGATCTTGGCAAGGCAATGGATTTTGTAAAGCAACTCAATGATTTGCTTGTAACTACAGCCTATGTTAACGGTGATTTTACTATAGCTGAAGCCAATGCCGTAAATGAAATTGTAAAGACTTTAACTGATGCTGTTTCTCCTATTAAAAATAGCAGCAGTGTGTTTGATATTATGGATCTTGGCAGCATAGCAAATGATTTCTTTGGTATTGGAACAAAGACAAATGCTCCTTCAAATATCAAAGAAACAACAAAGAATAATAATCAGCAGCAGACAGAACGTGCAAAGGCTGAACAGCCAAAGGTTCAGGATGCTGAAGAAGATACAAGAACATTAGAAGAACTTCTTGCAGAACTTGATTCACTTATCGGTCTTGAATCTGTAAAAGAAGATGTTCATAGTCTTCTTAATTTCATAAAAGTAACAAAGCTTAGAACTGAAAGAGGCATGAAGGCTCCTGTTGTTTCTTATCATCTTGTTTTTACTGGAAATCCAGGAACAGGTAAGACAACAGTCGCAAGACTTGTTGGTAGAATTTATTACCGCATGGGAATACTTCCAAAGGGTCAGCTTGTTGAAACTGATAGAAGCAGTCTTGTAGCAGGCTATGTGGGTCAGACAGCAATTAAAACACAGGAAGTAATTCAAAGCGCAATGGGCGGCGTTTTATTCATAGACGAAGCTTATTCTCTTGCTGAAGATGATAAAGATACTTTCGGAAGAGAAGCCATTGAAACAATTCTTAAGGCGATGGAAGATCATAGAGATGAGCTTGTTGTTATTGTTGCTGGCTACACTCAGCTTATGCATAAGTTTATTGAATCCAACCCTGGTCTTCAGTCAAGATTTAGTAAATATATTGAATTCCCTGATTACACAGGTGAAGAATTATTTGGAATATTCAAGCTTCAGTGCAAGAAGAACGGCTATAAGCTGGCTGATGATGCGGCTGATACTTTGAAGGAAAGACTTGATGTTATTTATGCGTGCCGTGATGAAAACTTCGGTAATGGTCGTGATATGAGAAATCTCTTCGAGAAGGCTATTGCAAAGCAAGCTAATAGACTTGCCCAGAGTACAGAAGAACTTTCCAATGAAGAACTTGAACTGATTACTCTTGATGATTTAACAGCAGCAATGCTTTAAAAAATGAGAAAACCTAATTTAGATATAGTTCCAAAAACTAAAGATAAAAAACAAAATATAAATAAGACGAAGGCAATTGCTGCAGTAACCGGAGCAATAGCTCTTATGGTGGCTGGTGGCATTGCTGTAACAGCAGATGATGAAGATGATTTAATTAGAAAAGAATTGTCTGAGGTTAAGCCAGAAATTGAGTATGTAACAAGAAGCTCCGAACCTAAAAGGGTCGAGCTTCCACCGGAAGAAAAGCAGGTTAAAAAGCAGCCTTGGGGCGGAGCGTTGTCTCTTCCTTTGTGGTTTGCATCGCACATGGCAACTAAGCTTGTGGCATCTGCTGTTGGTCCAATTATTTCGTATGTACTTATGGCGCTGCTTATAATAGCGGTTGTAGTAATATGCCTTAAGGTGATATTCCCTGATGTTCCGCTTAAGGAAATTTTAAGTAAGAAAACTATATTGGCTGCGGTGCTTGCAGCAGTAGTATTTGTTGCGGCCGATTGGTTTTTAAATAAATATAGTCTTGTATATCAAGACCTTCGAGATATGGTAAGGTTTGCTATGGGATTTGTGCTAATCGTAGCAGCCATTTGCGCAAGCCTTGGCCAATATTCAGAACCTAAAGGAGCAGAACTTATTCTGCCAGAAATGTAGTTAATAAAAATAGTTGATTATAGAGAAAGGAACACACTATGTCAGAAGCAATGGAATTACAATTAAGCGAACAGCAAGTAGCAACAGATGAACAGCAGAGAATTGCAGAAATTTCTCAGACAGTAACATTTGAGGACACAAACTCTGTTATTAATTTCGGTACAGAATGCCAGAAGAAAATTGCTGAATTTTCTGACACAGCTCTTGCCGGAGTTAAGGCAAAAGACCTTGGTCAGGTAGGAACAGAAATCACTTCTCTTGTTACACAGCTTAAGGGCTTTAAGCCAGAAGAAGAACCAAAGGGTCTTGCAAAGCTTTTCAAGAAGTCTACAGATAGCCTTGCAAATATGAAGAATAAGTATGATTCAGTTGAATCCAACGTAAACAAGATTGTTGGAACACTTGAAGGTCATAGAGATCAGCTTACAAGAGACGTAGTAATGCTTGATGAAATGTACGACATGAACAAGGATTACTTTAAGGAACTTACACTTTACATTATGGGTGGTAAGCAGGCTCTTGAAGAAGCAAGAAACGGAAAGCTTGTACAGCTTCAGGAAAAGGCAAGAGAAACAGGACTTGCTGAAGATGCTCAGGCTGCAAGCGATTTTGCTGCTCAGTGCGAAAGACTTGAAAAGAAGATTGCAGATCTTGAAACAACAAGAGCTATTACAGTACAGATGGCTCCACAGATTCGTCTCATTCAGAGCTCTGACAGCATGATGGTTGAAAAGATTCAGACAACTATCAACAACACAATTCCTCTTTGGAAGAACCAGATGGTTCTTGCTTTAGGACTTGCTCACTCCAAGCAGGCAGTTGAAGCTCAGAAGCAGGTTAACGATCTTACAAACGAACTCTTAAAGAAGAATGCAGATACTCTTCACCAGGGCGCAGTTGATATTGCAAGAGAAGGTGAAAGAAGCATCGTTGATATTGAAACTCTTGTATACACAAACCAGCAGCTCATTGCTACGCTCGATGAAGTTCTTGCTATTCAAAAGGAAGGACACCAGAAGCGTGTTGATGCAGAAGCACAGCTCGCACAGATGGAATCCGAACTTAAGGATAAGCTTTTAACTTTAGCAGCAAAGCCTGAATAGGAGACTAACTAATGACACTTATATTATTGCTCATTGTTGCATTCGGGGTTGCTGTTGTGGTAAACGGTATTACTCAAAGCAATAAAGGCGGAAGTACAAGTTCACATAAGAAGCAGGATCAAAGAGATTTAACTGTGGATGAAAAAAAGTCTTTGGATAACGCAAAGTCCACATTAATTAAGATAAGAACAACTACTGCGCGCATTAAGGATGCTGAAATCAGAGGATTATCTGAAGATATTTGCAAGCGCGCAGATAGACTTATTCCAGTTCTTAAGAACGACCCTGATGATATTCATTCTTCAAGAAGAATACTTGGATATTATCTTCCTAATGTTCAGTCAATGCTTGAAAAGTATTATTCTCTTGAAAGCAGCGGTACTGATTTAGGCGAAACACCAGCACAGCTTAAAGAGCATTTTAATGAAATCGTAAATGCTCTTGATAAGCAGTATGAAGCTTTGTTTAAGAATGAAAAGATTGATTTAAAGGTTGATATCAAAACAGATGGTCAGCTTTTAAAGAGTGATGGACTTAAGTAGCATATGAAAATTGCAATAGGAATTGATACCGGCGGCACCTGTACAGATGCCGTCGCTTATGATTATGAATCACAACGAGTAATAGCAAAGGGCAAGACTTTAACCACAAGAGAAGATCTTTCCATTGGTATTTCAAAGGCCCTTGATGCACTGCCGCAGGAACTTATTCAGTCTGCGGCTATTGTTTCTTTGTCTACAACTTTGGCAACTAATGCCTGCGTTGAAAACAAAGGCGGAAGAGCAAAGCTTGTGCTCTTTGGTATGACCGACGAACTTATGCAGCGTCTTAAGGTCGAGGAACAATACGGCATTAAAAAGGGTTATGTTAGATGTGTTGATACAAAGAGTGCCGCTGATGGGTCGCACATAGATGAACCGAACTGGGAAGAACTGTTTGAAGAATATTCACAGTGGCTTTCCGATGTGGATTATATGGCTTGTGCAGAGCTTTATGGCCCAACTACAGGAGCTCCTTGTGAAAAGAAATTTAAGCAATTCCTGAAAGAAAAAAAGAATTTAGACTGCGTTTGTGCAGATGAGCTTACAGCAAGAATAGATGTTATTCAGCGTGGTGCAACAGCTCTTCTTAATGCAAGACTTCTTCCTGTTGTGCAAGAGTTTATAGGCATTGCCGTGGCCGATATTAGAAAGCGCGGCTGTGATGCGCCTATTATGGTGGTAAGAAGCGATGGCCGTTTAATGTCTACTGATGCCACAAAGCTTAAGCCTGTTGAAACCATTCTTTCGGGGCCTGCTGCAAGTATTCTTGCTGGAAAGGCTTTTACCGATAAGGGTAATTACATGGTTGTTGATATGGGCGGCACCACTACCGACGTTTCCATGGTTCAGAACAAGGAAACTCTTACGGCTAAAGAGGGTATAAGCATTGGTGGATGGAAAACTTCAGTTGATGGTGTTTTCGTTGATACATTTGCTCTTGGTGGAGACAGCACCATAAGATTTATAAAAGGCGAGCTTACAATAGATAATCGCAGATGCGTTTCTATGTGCAATGCAGCTACTCGTTGGCCTTTTATTAAGGATCAGCTTAAGGAATTGTTTAAGGCTGGTTATTGGGGCAAATTCCACATGTATGAATGTCTGTATCTTGTTAGAATGCCAAAGGATTTATCAAGATACGATGAGCAGGAAAGAATATTAATTGATATTCTTAAGGACGGCCCGGGCACACTTCATTATTTGAAGGAACATAGAGGTCTTGACCTTTATATTTTGGATACAAAGCGTCTTGAAGACGAAGGCGTTATAATTCGTTTCGGCCTTACTCCGACAGACTTTATGCATATTAAGGGTGATTACACTGAATTTGATGCAGAGGCTTCAATGCTGGCTGCAAAGTGTGCGCTGTTTTCTGCACTTAAGCCTTTTGAGGATGCAGATGCTATGGCTCTTGCAGATGAGGTTTATGATGCTGTTGAATGCAAAATGTATTCAAATCTTGTAAGAATCTTGGTAACACAGGACCATTCAAGAGCTTTAAAAAATGGTTTAAGCAAAGAACTTGAACATATTATAAAAGACAGTTGGAAAGTGTTTAAGGGTGAGAAAAGACTTGCAATTTCAAGCTTTAAGACCGATATGGTGCTGCTTGGAATGGGTGCTCCAACTCATGTTTTCCTGCCAAAAGTGGCAGAGGCTCTTGGTACTACATGCATACTGCCTGAAAATGCAGAAATTGGTAATGCCATAGGCGCTGTTATGTCCGAACCATATGTAAAATCCTCTGTAACCATTACCCAGTGGGATGAAGGAGGTCTTAGTTATTTGGTTCATACACCAGACGGAAGCTTTAAGTATCAAAATCTTGGTGAAGCAACAAAACTTGCAAGAAAAATTGCTATTGAAAAGGCTGAAAAAGAGGCTAGACTAAGAGGCGCAAAGGGAAAATTAGACGTAAGAGTCTACCAAGAAGGTAATAGTCATGACAAGTTTGCGGGCGAAAGTTTGGTCTACGGCGGAACCGTGTACGCGGAAATAAAATTCAATCTTTAAGACTAAAAAAATATTTAAAAATTTTGTTTAAAAAACCTTGAAAGTCGTTGACTTTTCAAGGTTTTTTTGATATTATCCCTATGTTGCGCCGCCAATGCGGCGACATTTTCGTGTGGAAAAAACAGAAAATGTCCGATTCATATAAATGGTCGCAATAAATCTTAGAGGAAAGGAGAAATATAATGCCTACAATAAACCAGTTAGTAAGACAGGGCAGAACCCAGACAACAAAGAAGTCCAACAGCCCGGCTCTTTTAAAGGGTATGAACTCCATCAAGAGAGTACCAACAGAAACACAGGCTCCACAGAAGCGTGGTGTATGCACATCTGTTAAGACAGTTACCCCAAAGAAGCCAAACTCCGCACTTCGTAAGGTAGCAAGAGTACGTTTAACAAACGGACTTGAAGTTACTGCATATATCCCGGGTGAAGGTCATAATCTTCAGGAGCACAGTGTAGTACTCATCAGAGGCGGTCGTGTTAAGGACCTCCCAGGTGTAAGATACCACATCGTAAGAGGTACTCTTGATACAGCAGGCGTTGCAAAGCGCGGACAGGCTCGTTCAAAGTACGGTGCAAAGAGACCAAAGGCTGCTAAGAAGAAGTAATTTCTTTAGTCGCGTCTCAATCAAGAATTTTATAACTATCACAAGATATCGGGATTTAGGGCCCATTTATATAGATAATGGGCGCCGCAGTAAACATAAGTGTTACTGAGTACCGATGAAATGCGCGTATGCGCAGGAGGGAAAAGAAGTGCCTAGAAGAGGTAATGTACCAAAGAGAGAAGTACTTCCGGATCCAGTCTACGGAAATCTTGTTGTAGCTAAGCTTATCAACAGCATCATGGTTGATGGTAAGAAGGGTACAGCACAGAAGATTGTTTATGAAGCATTCGACAAGATTCAGGCTAAGACAGGTGAAAATCCAGTAGAAGTATTCGAAAAGGCTATGAGCAACATCATGCCACAGGTAGAAGTTAAAGCAAGAAGAGTTGGTGGTGCTAACTATCAGGTTCCAATCGAAGTTAGACCAGAAAGAAGACAGACTCTTGGTTTAAGATGGCTCACAGCATATACAAGAGCAAGATCTGAAAGAACAATGGCTGACAGACTTGCAAACGAACTGATGGATGCAGCTAACGGTGTTGGAGCTTCCGTAAAGAAGAGAGAAGATACACACAAGATGGCTGAAGCTAACAGAGCATTTGCTCACTACAGATTCTAGTAGGTGAACAAATGGGCAGACAGTTCTCATTAGAAAAGACCAGAAACATCGGTATCATGGCGCATATCGACGCTGGTAAGACAACAACAACTGAGCGTATTCTTTACTATACAGGTAGAACACATAAGATCGGCGAAACCCACGACGGTACAGCTACTATGGACTGGATGGTACAGGAACAGGAAAGAGGTATCACAATTACTTCTGCTGCTACAACTGCTCAGTGGAAAAATCATAAAATCAACATCATCGATACTCCGGGTCACGTAGACTTTACAGTAGAAGTTGAAAGATCCCT
>JAKSSI010000189.1 GCA_024403175.1 Clostridia bacterium | reverse complement strand
CGCCTACTATAAGAAGGACAAGAAATGCTTGTCCGTAAACACCCTTAAGAAACTGGAAGGCAAATTTTCTAATTATTGAAGTTTTTTGTTGTACTATCGTCATAATCTTCCCTTAAGATATCTACCTTGGAATAACCGCCAAGGCTGAGGCTTAATTCCTCGAGTTCGTAGTCTGCAACAGATGTAAAGATATATTTATGGGATTCACCGCCAAGCTTTTCAGCACGGTGTTCTGTTACTGCATCTAAAACAGACATTGGCTTTTTATCTACTACTGCACCGTCTGGCTTATGAAGCCATTCGCGGAAGTAGAAAAGCTGTTCTGCAAACACTCGTCTTGAATCTTCAATGTTTTCTGCAGCTAAAAGTAATGCCTGCTTTACATTATCAATCAGCATTACAAAATCATCGTCTGTATCCGGAATTGCATTGTTAAACTCTTCGAAATAGTTTTCGATTAAAGTTGTAGCTGTATCTAAATCAAGTGCGGAAAGTGCACTAGCAAACAGATCAAATGGAATGTTTTCTTCTGATTCAAGAAGTTCTGCCATCTGCTCAAAATATGCAAAATCTTCTGGAGTATCTATATCAATTAATTCGTAAAGTTCATCTAAAGTCATAATTCAAAGCCCCTAATACTAAGCAAGGTTTTGAGTAATTTACCCTTTATTATATCAATATTTATATTATAATTACAATATGAATGTAAGTGGCGTAGTCCTTGCGGGCGGTAAATCAAGCAGAATGAAGACTAATAAGGCGTATCTGACCATTAACGGCAGAACGCTGCTTGACATACAAAAAGATAAGCTTAGGTCTATCGGCATAGATGATATTATAATTGCCGACAACCCTGGCAAAGGCCCTCTTTCAGGGATTGCTAAGGGTTTAAAAGAAGCAAAGAACGAACTTTGCCTTATTATTCCTGTAGACTGCCCTCTTGTTAAGGCCGACGAGCTTTTAAGACTTATACAAGAGCACGAAGGCTATATTACTATCTTTAGCAGTGAAGAACATATTCAGCCGCTAATTGGCATTTACAGTGCAAAGATGGCTGAAGATGCCGAAAAGTTTATCGACATAAAAAACAGTTCTGCCCTTCAGCTTCACGAAAAATACGGCGTTAAAACGATTCTTTACAACGGCGATCCTTTTGAAATTAGCGGTGCAAATACGCCAGAGGAATTTGCAATTTTAAAAGACATTTTATATATTCCGTAGTGGACAATCTGGGATACCGGTTCTTGGTTGTTGCGAGCTGAAAGCGATGCAAGAACCCCAGAACCGCTGTTGGGTCCCAGCTTAGCGAGAGCGTGTCCACGAGGAATTATAAAATGTCTTTTGTTATGCAAACAAAAAGCGCCGGTCCCTGCCGAGCTTTGGCCATGGCACATGAGTGATTCCGCTTAATGCTGCTTTCTTCCGAACCTGACATGGTTCACAGATACCCATTGCATGGAAGCCCGGCAGGCGCCGGCGCTTTTTCTATTATAACTACTTTTCTACTTTTTGCAAAGCTGAATTATTGCAAGTTCTACAAGAATTCTTGGTTTTGGTGCCCAACGAGCATCATTTAAAGTCTTTGAAAGCACTGTAATGCAGTCTGAAAGCTGCTCAACAGTGATATTTTTTGCCTGTTCTTTGAGTCTTTCAATGTTTTCAAGAGACAGATTAAGTACGCTCTGAGGCTTATCAGTGTACTTTATAATCATAAGATTTCTAAAGTGTTCTACCCAATCTCTTGTAATCTGAAGAGTTTCCTTACCTTCTGCTAAAACTTCAGCAAGTGTTGTAAGAGCTGCACTGGCATTCTTATCTAAAACTTCCTGAGTCATCTTTATATACACTTCTGTTCCAGCCATACCAAGAAGGAAGAGAACGTCGTCTCTTGTTACATGGGTCATGCCGCTAACGCATCTATCAAGAAGAGAAAGTCCGTCTCTTACAGAACCGTCGGCATTGCTTGCAATAAGGGCAATGGCATCTGGGTCGACCTCAACGCCGATTTCCTTACAAATTGCAGCAAATCTTGCAGCCAAAACATTTTCAGGAACACGCTTAAAATCAAGACGAATACATCTTGAAAGTATAGTTGCAGGGAGCTTATTTGGCTCTGTTGTTGCAAGGATAAATACAGTGTTTTCAGGTGGTTCTTCTAATGTCTTAAGGAAAGCATTTGCAGCAGCACCTGTAAGCATATGAGCTTCGTCGATGATATAAACCTTTGTCTTACCAATTACCGGTGGGAAGTTTACTTCATCTCTTAAGTCTCTAATATCGTCTACACCATTGTTAGATGCAGCGTCGAGTTCGATTACATCAATAAAATTGCCTGCAGCAATAGCCTTGCAGTGTTCGCATTCACCGCATGGCTTACCCTTTTCTGATGTGCAGTTTAAAGCCTTTGCAAGAAGTCTTGCAGTGGTGGTTTTACCTGTACCACGGGTGCCGCAGAAAATGTAAGCATGTCCTACTGTGCCGCTGCCAGCAAAATAATCCATGACGATTGAATCAG
>JAKSSI010000188.1 GCA_024403175.1 Clostridia bacterium | reverse complement strand
CTCCAGACTATCCTCGCCAATCGGTTATATAGTATTTCTCATCGGTTTCATCGGAACGTTCATCATTATATCGTATTTATACATACAATAATACCGTAAAACAGCAATTGCGAAATGTTTAGCCTTATTACTTTTTTTTACGAAAAAAGGACGGCTTTTCAAGCCGTCCTTACTGTTTTTCCTTAATTACTTAATTGCCTGCATTTTCTTTAAGCACTTTCTGCAAACGTTCTTTCCTTCAATCTGAATGATGTCTGTAGCGTCTGAACAGAAGATGCATGCTGGCTGGTACTTGCGAAGAATAATATCTGCGCCTTCTACAAATATTTCAATAGGATCTGTTTCCTTTAAATCGAATGTTGTTCTAAGTTCTTTTGGAATAACAATTCTTCCAAGCTGGTCGAGTTTTCTAACGATACCTGTAGCTTTCATAGTTTATGCCCTCCTATGTAAAGTTTATAAAAAACAATTTCTACAAAATATTATATCAGTTTAATTTTTTTAGTCAATGTAACAGGTAATTGTAAATTTACCCATTATTTAACAAATTACTTTCTTCTAGATTTTTTTCCGCCCTTTGCGATACTTGCTATGCTAGAACTTGCGTTAACAAGGTTTGTTACAGCGGAAATTGTACCCTTATTAGAATCCATCATCTTTGAAAGATCTTTAAGAGCTGCTGATGCAGCGTGAACAGCTTCTTTTGCATCTGTTGTTCCATCTGCAGCGTTCTGAGTAATTACTGAAACATCATCTAAAATCTTATTGGTCTTTGTTACTGTATCTGTAAGTGGAGCTGTAAGCTTAACAATTCTTGCAAGAAGAACGATAAGGTAAATAACAGCAATAATTCCAACAATAATTAAAACCCACGTAAGAAGTTGTCCAATTGTAAGTGTAATTGTAGTATCCATAATTACTCCTTTCTACTCCTCTTCACGAGTAATCTTTGCTCCAAGTGACTGAAGCTTTTCTACGAAGTTTTCGTATCCGCGTTCTATATGATAAATGCTTGATACTTCTGTTTTTCCACTAGCAACAAGGCCTGCTAATACAAGAGCTGCACCGCCTCTTAAGTCTGTAGAAACAACATTTGCACCTGTTAATGAATATTTATCTCCAGGAACAGTAGCCAGTCTATCCTTTACTCTAATATTTGCACCCATCTTAGAAAGTTCTGCGGCATGCATAAATCTGTTTTCAAATACAGTTTCAATTACGTGACTTTCGCCCTCGACCGTAGTAAGCAATGCCATAAACAGAGCCTGTGCATCTGTTGGGAAACCTGGGTAAGGAAGAGTCTTAATATCTGTTGCAACCAACTTGTTAATATCGCCTCTTACTCTTAATCCATCAACTTCGTCGTTTACAATCGCGCCTGATTCGATAAGCTTCGCAATGATAGGACGAACATGGTCTGGAACAGAATTCTTTATAAGCACATCGCCTCTTGTAATTGCTGCAGCTATCATAAAGGTAGCAGTTTCGATTCTATCAGGAATTACAGCATGGCGAGCGCCAGAAAGCTGAGGAACACCTTCAACCTTAATTGTGTCTGTACCAGCACCCTTAATCTTTGCACCCATCTTATTAAGGAAGTTTGCAAGATCTACGATTTCAGGTTCTTCAGCAGCATTTTCGATTGTTGTGACACCTTCCGCAAGGCAAGCTGCCATCATAATATTTTCTGTGGCACCGACAGATGGGAAGTCTAAATAAACTAAAGTACCTGTAAGCTTTTCTGCGTTAGCTTTAACAAGTCCTTCATCTATTAAAACCTTTGCACCTAAAGTTTTAAGTCCTTTAGTGTGAAGATCTATTGGTCTATCACCAATTGCGCAACCACCAGGAAGAGCAATTTCAGCCTGCCCCGTTCTTGCAAGAAGCGGACCCATTACAAAAATGGAAGCACGCATCTTTTTTACAAGTTCATAAGGAAGTGTTGAAGATGTGATATTTCTTGCATCAACGGTAATTGTATGTGAATACCAGTTTGCTTCAACCTTTGCTCCGATTGAGCTTAAGATTTCGCACATTACATCAACATCTTTAAGATGAGGGGCATCGTTTATTTCACAGATTCCATGAGCCATTACTGTAGCAGCAAGGATAGGAAGTACTGCGTTTTTGGATCCTCCTATTTCAACCTCTCCTACAAGAGGTCCTGATTGTTCTATTACGTATTTTGCCATTTAAATTCTCCAATTAGTGAAGTATTATTTCCGGTAAAATTTTAAGTTCTTTTCCGCCGCCTTTTGCAAACTCTATCAGGGCAATATTTGCGCCCTGGCCTGCCTTTGGTGCTATCATCTGAAGTCTTTTAGGCGCCAGTCCATTTTTTCTTGAATATTCAAATAGGTCTGGAAGTCTTGAAGGTCTATGGACCATACAAAGTCTGCCGCCTTTTCTTAAAACATAAGAAGCTGCTGCCATAAAGTCTTCAAGCTTTGCACTGGTTTCGTGGCGAGCAATGTGCATTGCACTGTTGTCGCACTCTATGGAATTTCCGGACACGAAGTACGGTGGGTTGCAGGTGACTAAATCAAAGCTTTCTGGAGCG
>JAKSSI010000187.1 GCA_024403175.1 Clostridia bacterium | reverse complement strand
CGATGGCAAAAAAGAGCTTTTTGTTGAAGCTGCTAAATTATTAGGCGGAAAAACTGTTAATCACAGCGATGCAGGTCTTGAATTTAATTTCATTGGGGATTATAATATTATTTTCCTACTGTGGGGAGCGGACGAAGAGTTCCCTCCTAGCGCACAGATAGAATTTTCTGATAATTTTGCAGCCGGTTTTTCTGCCGAAGATAATGTTGTTGTAGCCGAACTTCTAATTACAGCAATATCTAATAAAATGAAAGAAATCGGTTAATTATCAGAAGTAACTTGTTTAATTGCTTGTCTTATTTAGGGGGATGAACAGATTATGGCAGCGTACAAATCAGATATTGAAATTGCTCAGGAAGCGACAATGCTTCCAATTATGGAAATTGCAAAAAAAGCCGGTATTCCAGAAGAATGTGTAGATCTTTATGGCAAATACAAAGCTAAACTTCACAGCAGAGAAATTGTAAATGACGAAAACAGAGAAAATGGAAAACTTATTCTCGTAACAGCAATCAACCCTACTCCTGCCGGAGAAGGAAAAACAACTACAACAGTTGGCCTTGCAGACGCACTTTCACACATTGGCAAAAACGTTATCGCTTCACTTCGTGAGCCTTCACTTGGACCTGTATTTGGTATTAAAGGTGGTGCAGCCGGCGGCGGATATGCTCAGGTTATGCCTATGGAGGATATTAACCTTCACTTTACAGGTGACTTTCATGCTATCGGAGCTGCCAACAACCTTCTTGCAGCTATGATTGATAACCATATCTATCAAGGCAATACTCTTGGGATTGACCCACGTAAAATCACATGGAAAAGATGCGTAGATATGAATGACCGTCAGCTTCGTTTCGTAGTTAATGGACTTGGCGGAAAGGCTAATGGTTCTCCAAGAGAAGATGGATATGATATCACTGTTGCATCAGAAATCATGGCTATCCTTTGTCTCTCAAAAGATAGAGCAGATCTCAAAGATCGTCTCTCAAAAATTATTATCGGATATACTTACGGAAAAGTATCTGAACAGAAGCCTATCACAGCAGGAGATCTTCATGCAGAAGGTGCTATGTGTGCTCTTCTTAAAGATGCAATTATGCCTAACCTCGTTCAGACACTTGAGCATACTCCAGTTATCATCCACGGCGGTCCTTTCGCAAACATCGCACATGGCTGTAACTCAATTATCGCTACCAGAACAGCTCTTAAGCTCGCAGATTATACTGTAACAGAAGCAGGTTTCGGCGCTGACCTTGGTGCTGAGAAGTTCCTTGACATTAAATGTCGTATGGCAGGAATAAAGCCAAGCGCAGTCGTTATTGTAGCTACAGTTCGTTCACTTAAGTTCAATGGCGGCGTTCCAAAAACTGAGCTTAACAGAGAGAACCTTGAAGCACTTGAGAAAGGTATTCCAAACCTTCTTAAACACATCGATAACATCACAAATGTTTACAAACTTCCATGTGTTGTTGCTATCAATGCATTCCCAACAGATACAAAAGCAGAGCTTGACTTCGTAGAAGCAAAATGTAAAGAGCTCGGTGTTAATGTTGCACTTTCAGAAGTATGGGCAAAAGGCGGAGCCGGTGGTGTAGCACTTGCAGAAGAAGTTGTTAGACTTTGCGAACAGCCAAGCTATTTCCAGTACAGCTACCCTCTTGATCTTTCAATTGAAGATAAGATGAACATGATTGTAAGAAGAATCTACGGTGGTAAAGGTGCTATCTTTACAGCTGAAGCTCGTAAACAGATGAACCTTCTGACAGATCTTGGATTTGGTAACCTTCCAATCAGTGTTGCTAAAACTCAGTATTCTCTTACAGACAATGAGAAAATCCTTGGTGCACCAACAGACTTTGAGATTACAGTTAGAAATCTTAAGGTAAGTGCCGGTGCTGGATTTATCGTAGCGCTTACAGGAGAAATCATGACAATGCCTGGTCTTCCAAAGAAACCAGCTGCAGAAAGTATCGATATCGATGCTAACGGAAAAATTTCTGGATTGTTCTAACACAAATTATTAAAATAAATAAGAGGCTGCTGTACCAGAATGGCACACAGCCTCTTTATTTAAGCCCGTTTTGATTTGTTTTCATTTTAGGAGTTTATTATGTCTAAAATACTACTGGGCAAAGAAGTTGCCTTTGATATGACTTTAAAAATCAGAAGTGAAGTAAATGAACTTAGATTAAAGGGAATAGTTCCTACTATTGCCCTTGTAAGACTTGGTGAAAAAGATGCCGACTTAAGCTATGAAAAAAGTATAATAGGCTCCGCTAAAGAATGTGGTATCGACGTATTCAGCCTTCCACTTCCAGAAGACTCAACAGCAGATGATTTGTTCCAGGTCCTTTACGGCTTAAATCAAAATGAAAATGTCCACGGTGTACTGCTCTTCCGTCCTCTTCCAGAACACTTAAAAGAATACGAAGAAGATCTGATCAGCATTCTTGATTCCGAAAAAGACATAGACTGCATGACTTTGGCAAGCAATGAGTCCTTCTACAATAATATAGATAACACATTTGCTCCATGTACTGCAGAAGCTGTAATCGCTATGCTCAAGTACTATAACATAG
>JAKSSI010000186.1 GCA_024403175.1 Clostridia bacterium | reverse complement strand
TTGATGCGATTTATAGCATCTTCGCGTGTGCAATGATCCCTTTTAATTACCCTTTTGATTCTAACTTCAGTATCGGCAGAAACAGCAATGGTTTTGTCGCACATTTTGTCCCAGCCGGCTTCAAATAGAAGTATTACTTCTAAAGCAATATTTTTATCTTTATATTTGGCAAGCTTTTCTTTGCAAAGATCTGCAGTAGCATTGCCAACTATTTTATTCAGTTTTTTATAGTTCTTATCGTTTCCAAAACAAAGGCGTGCTGTCTTTTTTCTGTTAAGTCTGCCGTCTTTAGTAAGGATGTCTTCGCCAAAAGCTTCAACAAGTTTTGCAAGTCCAGGAGTTCCTTTTCTTACAACTTCTCTTGCTAATTGGTCGGCATCTAAAACTTTAAAACCGCAGTCTTTTAAGATATTTGTAACGCAGCTTTTTCCGGATCCAATTCCGCCTGAAATACCAACTATCATTTTAAATCGTACCAGTTATTTGCAGTGTTTTCTGCAATATCTAATTTAACCTTTAAAGAAGCTGCATTTTCCATACAATCCTTTAAAATCTGATAAACCTTGTCTGCTTCGGATTTATGAGCCTGAATAATAAGTTCGTCGTGGATCTGAAGTATAAGCTTAGAATCCTTGCATTCTCTTTCGAGTGCATCATAAACCTTATTCATTGCAATCTTTATAATGTCTGCTGCAGTGCCCTGAATTGGTGTATTCATAGCAAGTCTTTCACCAAGCTGGCGAACCATATAAGCAGAAGCATTAATTTCTGGAATGCTGCGCTTTCTGCCGTACAAGCTTCTTACGCTGCCATTTGCCTTAGCATCTGCAATGGACATATCCATAAAGTTCTTAACGCCTGCAAATTTCTTGAAGTAGTCGTTAATGTACTGTTCAGCTTCCTTGCGAGTAATTGTAAGCTCGCCGGCAAGTCCGAAACTGCTCATACCGTAAATTACACCGAAGTTTACAGCCTTTGCATTGGAACGCATTTGGCTTGTAACCTTTTCTGGCTTAACTCCAAATACCTTTGCGGCAGTTTCTTTATGAATATCGTGGCCATTGTTGAAGGCTTCAATTAAACCTTCATCGCCAGACATGTGTGCAAGAACTCTAAGTTCAATTTGAGAGTAGTCTGCACCGATTAAAACATAATCATCTGAATCAACCGTGAATACTTTTCTAAGCTGTCTGCCAAGCTCTTGTCTTACAGGAATGTTTTGAAGATTTGGCTCTGTGCAAGAAATTCTTCCTGTAGCAGTTACTGTCTGCTGGAAATGAGCATGAACCTTTCCATCTGGGCCAATAAGCGGCAGTAAACCTTCTACGTAAGTGCTGTTAAGCTTTGCGTAAGTTCTGTATTCAAGTACCTTTTCAACAATTGGATAATCCGGAGCAAGCTTATCTAAGATTTCAGCACTTGTGGAATAACCACGGCTTGTCTTCTTACCAGCAGGAATGCCCATCTTTTCAAAGAGCACTACTCCAAGCTGCTGCGGAGAATTAATGTTGAATGTTTCCCCTGCCATGTCGTAGATTTCGTATTCAAGAGAAGCAATCATATTCTTAAGCTTCTTGCCGAAAACGGAAAGCTCGTTTCCATCTACCTTAAAGCCTAATGCTTCCATGCGTGCCAAAACCTTGCACAGTGGGAATTCTATATTGTAGAGAACTTCTGTAAGTTCTTCGCTTTCAATTTCTTTAATTTGCTTTTCCTTAAGACAATCCAGTAAAGCAAGCTTTTTAGCCAGAGGCTTAAAGTCAGAAATTGGGTCGTCAAATAAGGTGAGCTGCTGGCTCTTATTTTCAATACTAATGTGGAATGTTTCAAGAAGTATAGTATTGAGCTCCTGAGCCTTAATGCTTGGAGATAAAACGTATCTAGCCAAAGCACAGTCAAACGCAGTGTTTATGCGGTTTGCATCTATGCCGTTTGCAAAGAGCGCGTAGTAGAGTCTGCCAAGATGATATCCTGTAGCATTAAATTCCTTATCTTTAAATGCTTCGTAGCAATTGCCTTCGCAGATGTATACCTTGCCGTCTTTATAGAGCTGTACGTTGTGAATAATTGGCGCGGTGATATGATTATCGTCGCACGCAATATCTATTGTTAAATCGCCGTTTAGAAGCTCTGAAAGCTGTTCTTTGTTAATCAGCTGAATTTCAAGAGCATCTAAATCAGGAATTTCTGGCATAAATTCTTCTTTAGCAGCAGGCACGCTTACAGCAGTTTTATTAGCCACAGTGCCACTCTTAAGAAGTCTTGCCAGATGAGTCTTAAACTCAAGTTTTGTATAGAGATTTATAAGAGCATCGTCGTTTTGCTCTTTAATAAGCAAATCATCAACAGTGTAGTCTACTGGGACATCTGTAACTATAGTTACAAGCATCTTGCACATCTTAATCTGATCTACACCGTTTTGAATCTTTTCTCTAAGCTTTGCAGAAGAAACTTTATCAACATTAGCCAAGAGATTATCTACAGAGCCAAACTCCTGAACAAGCTTAATCGCTGTCTTCTCGCCGACCCCTTCAATTCCCGGAATGTTATCGGAAGTATCTCCACGAAGAGCCTTGTAGTCTATGAATTGAATGTGGTCGAAACCAAATTCTTCTTTCATAGCAGCGTCGTCG
>JAKSSI010000185.1 GCA_024403175.1 Clostridia bacterium | reverse complement strand
GGTCTGAAATATTTTGTTGAACCACACTACCAAAACACTATAATTCAAGGCTTTTCGACCCATTTTTTGCACTTTTGTTCTCGGATTTCTTTTTAATTATAATAATTGTTGAACACGACACCTTACCATCAAGCGAAAGCATAATAATCCAGATTCTATGCAGCCATTTTTGAATTTAGTTCATATTTCCATAGTTTAGAATGGAACATAATCTACAAGAATTCGCAGTAATGGGCGCAGGGAAAGATTTCGCTCACGTAGTTGGTGCGGTGCCGCTATAGATCTATTTCCCATTGGCTTAAGAAGCGGAGCATTTTTTCTTTTGTAAAAGATTCTTCCGCTTCATGCTCTAAAATCCGATATTTTATTACTTTATGATAGAAATTTTTCTCATCAAGCAAAGAAACAACATAGCTAAGCGAAAAATCTTCTCGCTCTTCTATGCTGTTTCTTATTTTTCGAAGTTCCAATTTGAATTCTTTAAACAAAGCTGACATGCTGTATACCCCTGCCCGATGGCTTCCTTTTTGGTAATGCATTCATACGACTTTGTAACAGTTGCACACGACTGTCTGTGGTAAAGTTTAGATACGCCAGAGTACACGCAGACCGTGGCACCATTGGGCAATTTATCTGGGTCGCAAATTTTACATGGAGAGTATTTGCGGCGTAATGTATCTGTTAGTATTTCTGTAATCTGCCCATCGCGCATAGTACTGCAACCCTGAATATGATATCTAATGCCTGCTTTAGGAAATATAAAAACTCTATCAATATCAACAAAAGAAGGCTCTCCCACAAAAGGCCTATACAAAAGCACATGGCCTTCATCATAAAGAACCAATTCATCAACTACATCAAGTCCTGAAACAGCAATGGCTTTGCACGATGCCTGCGACAAACTAAGCATCTTTGCAACCCCACTTTCCTCTTTGCCAGCCTTGTTTATCATCGACAAAACGCTGCACATGGCAAGAACAAAAATAGAGATGCATATAGCAGCATCTACAAGAATGGAGCCTCGTTTGGAAGTTTTACTTATACTTATGAGTCTGTTCCACAACTCTATATCTCCTTCCGCTGCCCCACGCAATAGGTGCCGCTACACGTTTAGAATACCTTGCAACCATATCAAATCCATAAGAATAATCTTTAAACGTAAAGGAATTTCCATCTATGTAATTAATATTAATCTGCATAATATCCATGAGGCGAGTTAACTTTTCTTCCCTGCTAAGAATCCCTAAGAAAACTGTTAAATATGTTTCGTAAGTTGTACCATCAACTTCTTTTCCAGACATCAAATCGTCAACATCTTGCTCTGTTTGCATAATAACCCTAGCCATCGCAATAGCAAATGCCACAGGATCTGCAGGAAGTGGAGATGCCTCCGCAAGCCTAACAGCAAACCTTACTGCATAAAGACTTCTATGCATTGATTCAATATTTGCAGAATCAGAACTATAACCAAACAAAACATATTCTGATTCATACGCCAGATAAGTGTCAGGCCGCTGATACGTTTTTCTTGAGCAAGCCGACATAATACATTCATCTTCAATAAATTTTTCTATGCTTACCTCAAACAAACCACCAGACAGTAGCACAGATTCTCTGCTGCCATAACCATACAATCTTGATGGCATACCGGCATTGTTGATGCTTCGCTCTTCTCTTGCATATACTTTGGGAAAAGTCCTAAGAAGCGCCATTGGAGTAAGCTTTAAAAGTTGTTTTGAAAAGAACTCAGTATTCATAAGCGGATACTTATCCGTGTAAACTGAAACCGAATCCAAATGCGGATGCACAATGGCTCGCACAACCAAACTGCTGCCATCTATATAATGTTTTGCTCTTGTCTCCAAATCATCCTCATAATTTCGCACAGCAAAAATTCCGTATCTGTTATAAAGCGCTTTGTTGTATTCACTGAGTATAGATTCACCGGCAGCAGTTGTTATGCTTTCTGTTACACTCTTTGCTCCAAAGCCTTCGGCAACCTCTATAATCACCAACAATCCTGTCATTATCGAAGACAAAATCAAAACAATATAAATTGTTGCAAAGCCTTTCTTCACTTAAGCGTCCACCTGCCACGCATAAAATCTTCAGTATTTGTAAGAGTATCTTTAAGAACATCCTTTGCATCTGCATAATGTTCTTGGCTACTTTCATCTACTCTAATTTCCAAAACCACAGCCATTTTCATAATCATGGCAATGATGATTACAAGAAGCGGAATAACAAGAGCCGCCTCAATATTTGCATTACCCTTCTTACTTTTTAAAATGCAAAGCAGCTTAGAAGCCTGCATCCATAAGATCTCCAAACACGCCGTTAACAAATCTCATAATCTGAGTTCTAAATATAAGGCCTACTACAACAGCTATTGCAATTAAAATTGCCACCTGCACAAGTTCCATACCAGATCTTGGATTTGAAATCGCATCTTTCACATTTCTTAAAGCTCTACTAATCATACTATCCTCCCTTTTGATAAAAGACCTAACCCAAAGGCCTTAAATTACATCCCCAGCATGGCTGGGGCAACACATATTAAAACCAGTGCCACTAAAAGAAGCATTAGAGGAAAACATAGTTTTGTTTCAGCCTCTTTTGCCTTTGCTTTTGCACTGTTTAATTTTCCATCCCAAAGCATTTTTCTTT
>JAKSSI010000184.1 GCA_024403175.1 Clostridia bacterium | reverse complement strand
AATGAGGTCTTTGCTAGATTCTGTTTGGGAAAATAAATGGAAATTAAGAAATTAGGAAAATTTGATATAGTAGTAATTGGTGCTGGTCATGCTGGCTGCGAAGCTGCTCTTGCTTGTGCAAGAATGGGTAAAAATACTCTTGTTCTTTCCATAAATCTTGAAGCAGTTGCTAACATGTTTTGCAACCCTGCTATCGGCGGAACTGGAGAGGGTCACCTGGTAAGAGAAATTGATGCTCTTGGCGGACAAATGGGTATTTGCATTGACAGCTCTTTTATTCAGAGCAAGATGCTTAATGTAAGTAAAGGCCCTGCAGTACATTCTTTAAGAGCCCAGGCTGATAAGAGAAAATATCATGAAGAGATGAAGATAGTTCTTGAAAGACAAGAAAATCTTCTTCTTAAACAAGGCGAAGTAATAGATATTGATTACGACGAAAATGGTGTTCATGGAGTTCTTTTAAGAACAGGTGCATATTATGAATGCGATGCAGTTGTAGTTGCTACTGGTACATTCCTTGGTGGAAAAATATTTATTGGAGATTCTGTGGTTGAAAGTGGCCCTAATGGACTTGCTCCAAGCACACTTCTTGCTGAAAATCTCAAAAAGAGGGGATTTAAGTTAAGACGTTTTAAGACTGGTACTCCAGCAAGATGTCTTAAGGATTCCTTAGATTTTACAAAAATGCAGGTTCAGTATGGCGATGAACATGTTGTTCCTTTCTCTTTCCTTAATAATGATTTAGATAAAGAGCAGGTTCCATGCTATCTTACTTATACAAATGAACTGACTCATAAGATTATTAGAGATAATTTTTCAAGATCTGCTTTATTTGGTGGACAAATTGAAGGTGTTGGCCCAAGATACTGTCCTTCCATTGAAAGTAAAATTGATAGATTTAAGGATAAAGAAAGACATCAGCTCTTTGTTGAACCAGAAGGTCTTACAACAGATGAATATTATCTTCAGGGTATGAGTACATCTCTTCCAGAAGATGTTCAGGAAGATTTCTATAAAACTATTCTAGGCCTTGAAAATATAAGGATTACAAGAAGTGCCTATGCTATTGAATATGATTGCATCGACCCTCTTGATATGAAAATTTCCTTAGAACACAGACAGGTAAAAGGTTTGTTCTGTGCGGGTCAGTTTAATGGTTCTTCTGGATATGAAGAAGCAGCTGCCCAAGGTTTAATGGCCGGAATTAATGCTGCACTGTGGCTTGATAAGATAGAACCGTTCATTTTGGACAGATCCGAGGCTTATATCGGCGTTTTAATCGACGATTTAGTAACAAAAGGTACTCCAGAACCTTATAGAATGATGACAAGCCGCTGCGAATACAGACTTGTTCTTCGTCAGGACAACGCAGATATTAGACTTACTCAAAGAGGTAGAGATATAGGTCTTGTTTCTGATGAAAGATACGAAAGATTTTTAGCAGATAAAAAGGCTATGGAGGATGAAATTTCAAGGCTTAACGCAGTTATGCTTACTCCAACAATTGCTAATAAATTCTTAGCTGAACAGAATTCTGCAGTACTTGATAATAGAATTTCTCTTGCTGAATTACTAAAACGTCCAGAGTTTGATTATGATACTTTAGCTCCGCTCGACCCAGAAAGACCAAATCTTTGCTATCATGTAAAGACTAAGGTAGAAGTGGCAATAAAGTATGCCGGCTACATTGATAAGCAGATGCAGCAAATAGAACATTTTAAAAAGCTTGAAACCCGCATGCTTCCTCAGGATGTTGACTATATGACAATAGAAGGTATTCGTATAGAAGCAAGAGAAAAGCTTAATCAGTTTAAGCCAAACTCTGTAGGACAAGCTTCAAGAATCTCTGGTGTAAGCCCTGCAGATATAAATGTATTACTTGTATATTTAGAAAAACAAAAATGGTAGAAATTTACAATAAGTTAACTGAATACATATTAGACTGGAACGAAAAGATAAATGTTACAGCTATAAGGGATAAAGATGAGTTCTATAAAAAGAATATAAATTCTTGATATGGGAACCGGTGGGGGATTCCCTGGATTACCTCTTGCAATTAAGTATCCTGACAAAGAATTTGTTCTTATGGATGCTGTTGCAAAGAAGCTTAAGGTTATTGATGATGTAGCTCAAAAGCTTGGAGTTTCAAACGTTACTACAGTTCACAGCCGTGCTGAAGATTATGTTTCACGTGAAACATTTGATTTGGTAGTAAGCCGTGCAGTAGCAAACATGTCTACTCTTTCTGAATACTGTTTACCGTTTGTAAAGCTCGGTGGATTCTTTGTTGCATATAAAACTAAAGATGCTTTAGAAGAAATAAAGGCTGCTGAGAATGCCATTAAGATCTTAGGTGGTGGGCAGATAAGAATTGAAGATAATGGAGAAGATGATAACGAGCATATCTTTGTTATTATAGAGAAAATTAAACCTACTCCTGCTAAATATCCAAGAAAGGCCGGAACCCCTAAAAATCAACCTTTATAACACATACACTAAGCAATGTTTCACGTGAAACATTGCTTTTTTATTTTCTTCAATATAATATGAGCTTATTAAAATAATGTTCATGAGGTGGACTTTGCAAGCGCTTTTGAAGAAGAAGCCACAAATATATTGGAGCTAGCTGCGCTCACCTGTTTGTGAGCTATCAGGCAGCGACGCGACAATATA
>JAKSSI010000183.1 GCA_024403175.1 Clostridia bacterium | reverse complement strand
TGAGAGCTGCACGAGAGTTGTCGCCAAAGCCCATACCATCTGCAATACCAGTAGTCAACGCAATTACGTTTTTGATAGATCCGCCAAGCTCTACACCAACAATGTCGTTATTGGTGTAAACACGGAAATGATTTGTAAATAATAAATCCTGCACTGCAAGATTTGCCTGCTCATCTAAAGATGCAATAGTAACATCTGTAGGCACGTCTTTTTCGATTTCTTCGGCATGAGATGGGCCAGATAAAGCCACATACTTAACGCCTGGAAGTATTTCTTCGGCCACTTCAGACATTCTAAGCAGAGTGCCGTTTTCAATACCCTTTGCAAGGTTTATAACTATAGCATTGCCTATAAAAGGCGCAGCCATCGTAAAAACAGATCTAAAAGACTGAGCAGGAACTGCAAAGATAACAAAATCCATATCTTTGCAAATAGAAACGTCTTCACCACGCTTCCAAACAAGAGGATTGTGTCCGTTTCTAATTAAAAGATTTTTCATGGATGTGCCAAAGGCTCCTGCACCCATGATACATACTTTATTCATATTTTGCCTTTTGTTTGTATACGTCGTTAATTCTCTTAAGGAATAAGAAATCGAAGCTCTTTTCCTTATCCTTTGTAATCTGGTAAACCTCTTTGCCAGAGAATGGTTCGCAAGGTTCTATGTGATACATCTTAAAGAGATTAACTTTTCTATCGTTAAATTTTGGTTCGAATACCGTAACAGGAAGGAACATTGCATCATTGTCTTCCTTTGGGCATACTCTATGAGCAAGAAGAGTCATTGTTGGATGAATATGACCTTCTCCTCTTTCAGCTTCAGGAGTTGGGAATACCTTTGCCTGTCTTGTGGCAGAAGGTGCAACAACAAGAACGCCTTTATTATCAGCGCATTCTTTTGCAAGCTTCATGTAAATTCTTTCAAACGCTACTTTGTAGCTCTGAATGCTCTTAAGCTTTGCTTCATCTCCCTCAAACTTTGCCTTAAGCTTCTTTTCTGTAGACGGTGTAATCATTGGGGTTACGTAGAGTCCACCGCGCTTTAAGATAGGAATAACAGGTGTAAGTGTTTCATACCAAGGAATATTTATAGGGAAATAGAAAGGCTTTTCTGGATAAGCCTCAAAGCCTAAACAAATGAGTCTGAAAATTTCTCCTAAAGAAGGATGATTGAAACCAACAACCACAGCGCCATCATTGTGTGGATACTCCTTTATTAATTTAGCAGGCGCAAAAAGTCTAATGACTTTGCAGGCTCTTTTTCTAAGCTTAGAATCGTCTTTTTGAAGGGCGATAAATCTTACCAAGGATCTGCTTAAAAAGCCTACAGAATCCATTTCATCCAAAAGCTCCTTGGCACCAATACTGGTAAGCAAGGATACTTCGTGATTGTTTATTTGATCAAGCAATTCTTCTCTGCCCAAACTTGCAAGTTGTTCAGAATCTAATACTACTTTCTTCATATCTATATTATACAATAAAAAATTGTCGGTGGAAATACCACCGACAATTTAGTTATTCATAAATATGAATTATGCTCTGGACTTCTTGATTTCTTCGATGAGAACTGGGAGTACGTCGAAGAGGTTTCCTACTACGCCGTAGTCAGCGATGTCGAAGATTGGAGCATCTGGATCCTTGTTGATAGCGATGATGCAATCAGATCCGCCGAGACCAGCGGCGTGCTGAATAGCACCGGAGATACCGCAAGCGATGTAAATCTGTGGAGCAACAGTCTTACCTGTCTGACCAACCTGGTGAGCGTGAGCAATCCAGCCTGCATCTACTGCAGCACGGGAAGCACCTACAACACCGCCAAGAGCGTCAGCGCATTCCTTGATGATGCCGAATCCTTCTGGTCCGCCAACACCACGACCGCCGGAAACGATGATTTCAGCGCCTTCAAGATCAACGCCTTCACCGTCGAGATCCTTGATAACTTCAAGAACCTGTGTTCTGATCTGATCAGCAGCTACATGGAAATCTTCATTAATGATTTCTGCCTTAGCTTCTGTTGGTTCGCACTTCTTGAATACGGAAGGACGAACTGTACCCATCTGTGGTCTCTGGTCTGGGCAGATGATTGTAGCCATGAGGTTACCACCAAATGCTGGACGTGTCCACATTACGTTGCCTGTTTCAGCATCAACGTCGAGGGATGTGCAGTCAGCTGTAAGACCTGTCTTTACTCTGCAAGATACTCTTGGAGCGAGGTCTCTACCATTGTTTGTAGCTCCGATAAGAACGGATGTTGGAGCATACTTTTCTACGAGATGTGTAAGTGCGATTGCATATGCATCAGTGTTGTATTCCTTGTATTCTGGTCCATCAACAACGATGATCTGGTCTGCACCGTGTGTGTTAGCTTCTTCGATAGCCTTTGTAGCATTGCAACCAATAACTACAGCAACGAGCTTACCGCCCTGCTTGTCAGCCATCATTCTACCTGGTGTTAAAAGTTCGATGCCTACGTTCTTGCATCCACCGTCAGGAGTTGTTTCAACAACGACCCACAGATCTTTTGTTTTTGCTTCCATTGTCAATATCCTCCTTCAATTACATAATACCAGCTTCGGAAAGCTTTGCGAAAAGTGTCTGAGCTGCTACTGCTGGATCTTCTTCTGTGATCTTAAGACCAGCTGCCTTCTTTTCTGGGCAGAAGGACTTCTTAACCTTTGTTGGGGATCCCTTAAGTCCGCATTCCATAGCGTCGAGTCCGAGA
>JAKSSI010000182.1 GCA_024403175.1 Clostridia bacterium | reverse complement strand
CAGGAATGAGCTTTGCATTAGGTTGAACATGTGCGTCTGAATCGTAAAGGCCATCTATATCTGACAGAAGAATCAGCACATCTGCATTTGCGGTATTTGCAACAATAGCACCAAGCGTATCGTTGTCGCCGATTACGATTTCTTCTGTGGCAACTGTGTCGTTTTCGTTAATGATTGGAATAGCTCCAAGTTCTAGAAGTCTAGACATTGTGTTAGAGAAGTTTTCTTTTCTCTGAGGATTTTCAATATCTGCACCAGTTATAAGAAGCTGAGCTACTGTGTGGTGATACTGAAGGAAAAGTCTGTCGTAGCTGTACATAAGTTCGCACTGACCTACAGCTGCTGCAGCCTGCTTGCCCGGAATATCCTTTGGCTTTTCCTTAAGGCCAAGCTTTCCCACGCCCATGGCAATAGCGCCAGATGAAACGAATATTACTTCATTTCCAGCGTTCTTTATATCACTTAAAACCTTGCACAGCTCTTCTACACGGCGAATATTAAGATTGCCTGTTGCGTATGTAAGTGTGCTAGTTCCAACTTTAACTACGATTCTCATTTAAATAACCCCCGTTATTTTTAGTTTATTTCTTAGACTTTGCAGCCTTTTTTCTTTCCATATTGGAAACGATAATAGCGCAAGATGCGTCGCCTGTAATATTAACAACTGTACGACCCATATCAAAGATTCTATCTACGCCTGCAACAAGTGCAATACCGTCAATTGGAAGACCTACAGATGTAAGTACCATAGAAAGCATAATCATTCCAGATCCAGGAACACCTGCTGTACCGATGGAAGCAAGAGTTGCTGTAAGAACGATCGTGAGCATCTGAGTAAATGTAAGCTGAATACCGTAGCAGCTTGCAATAAAGATGGAGCAAACACCCATGTAGATGGATGTACCGTCCATGTTGATTGTGGCACCAAGAGGAAGAACGAAGGAAGAGATTTCCTTGTCTGCACCAAGCTTTTCTACACTCTTAAGGTTGAGTGGAAGTGTTCCTACAGAAGATGCACTAGAGAATGCGAAAATCATTGTAGAGAACATTCCCTTGTAGAATTCTACTGGGCTCATTCCGCCAAGACCCTTTACTGTAATTGAATATGTAATAATAAGCTGGAGTATGTATCCAACGTAAGCGCAAAGAAGAACCATTGCAAGTGATCCGATAATCTTTGGGCCGTTTTCTGCAACTACAGGAGTAAGAAGACAGAATACACCGATTGGAGAAAGCTTAAGAATGAGTTCCATAGCCTTCATGAAAACATCAGTAAGGTGGTCTACTGCTGTAATAACACCTTCAACCTTCTCTCCTACTAAAACTACGGAGAAGCCTAAAAGAAGAGCCATTACAATAATCTGAAGCATGTTGGCATTTACAATAGGAGCAAGGAAGTTGCTTGGAAAAATGCCTACAAGTGTATCCATAAAGTTAGCAGATGCATTTCCTGTGTAAGAAAGATCTGTTGTAGCCATTACAGGGAAAGCACCTTTGAAAAGATTTCCTGCAACAAGGCCGATGGTAATTGCAAAGGCTGTTGTAACAAGATAGTAAACAACAGTCTTCCAACCGATAGAACCAACCTTTCTAATATCTCTCATGGACATAACGCCGTTCATGATAGAGAAAAGAACGATTGGGCATACGATAAACTTAACTAAGTTAAGGAAAATTGTACCGAATGGTTTAATGTAATTCTTTGCAAAATCAACGTTGCTGATAAGTGCAAGTCCGCAAACAATTGCAAGTAATAGTGCGATTAAAATTTGAATTGGAAGGGATAACTTTTTCTTTGTGTCCATGTTAATTCCTTTCATAAATAAAATATTATAAATAAAAAATGGTAGTATAAAACATTATTATACTACCATATTATTTAGGCCTATTACACAATAATTTACTTTAATTGGTTATAAGTATTTCTAGTAATTTCAGAATCTCTGCTGTTTATGAAAAACTGATGTCCGTCTGCAATTTTAATGTAAATGTATGGGGTTACAGTTGGGTCGATGCAAACATTTGCATTGCCGTAATCTTTAACCTTAAAGAATCCTTTATTAAGATTTGGCATATTTGTGCCGTTCATCTTATTCATGCTTGGGCATTCTTCTAAAAGCTTTAATTCAACGATTTCATTCTCTTTAATCTTGATGTTATAGTGACCACTATTTACAAGAAGCTGATCATCTGCAAACTCAATTACAGGAGCCTTGTTAACAACGTAATCTATTGCAGGCATCATGACTGGAATTGAAAGAAGAATTAGCGCTGAAAGGCCCATAATCACCTTTCCTGCAGTCTTTGCAAGGTTAAGGCCAGTATTTATACCTATTCTGTTATTTACGATTAAATGGCTGTCATTTGGGTTGTAGTAGAACAATCCCCAAATCCAATAATCATCTTCGTCTACAACAATGTTATCGATATCTTTTGTAAGTTCTTCCTGAAGCTTTCTTGTATCAAATTCAATCTTAATTGAAGCGAATACCAAAATTAATCCGATTAAAGTAATGCCACCAGTGAAGAGTATCATGCTTGAGCTACTTACAAAAGCAGCTATATTGATAAGTGCAAGACCGTAAGACATCAGAAGCCATATTTTGCTCCAGCTGTTTCTTCTTAAATTTGTAAGAGCTTCAGTTAAGCCTATATCATCGTTTACTCTTTCGCTCTTTTTTCTTTTATCTATCTTATAGCAAACGTAGAATAAATCTATGATAATCGCATCTACCCAATAAACAAAC
>JAKSSI010000181.1 GCA_024403175.1 Clostridia bacterium | reverse complement strand
CAGAAAGATTAGAGATACATTCCATATTGCCATTCTTCTTATCGAACACGATATGAAGCTTGTAATGGGCGTATGCGACGGTATTGCAGTACTTAACTTTGGTAAGGTTATTGCTAAGGGCACACCAGAAGAAATTACAAACAACCCATTAGTAATTGAAGCTTACCTTGGAAAGCAGAAGGAGGCGTAAAGATGGGACTTATTCTTAAAGCAACCGACCTTAACGTCTACTATGGCAACATTCACGCTATTAAGGGTATTTCGTTTGAAGTTAACGACGGCGAAATAGTTACTCTGATTGGTGCGAACGGTGCAGGAAAATCAACTACACTTAACACAATCGCAGGACTTAATCAAACAAGAACCGGTGATATTGTTTTTATGGACGAATCAATCGCAAAGATTCCAGCTCATAAAATCGTTTACAAGGGCCTGTCTCTGGTGCCTGAAGGAAGACGAGTATTTCTGCAGATGACTGTTGAAGAAAATCTGGAAATGGGAGCTTTCTCTCAGGCGAAATCAACAATAGCTTCAGGATTGGAAGAAGTTTACGAACTATTCCCAAGAATGAAAGAAAGAAGAAAACAGATTAGCGGAACCCTCTCCGGTGGCGAGCAGCAGATGCTTGCAATGGGCAGAGCACTTATGGCAAATCCAAAGCTTATTATGCTTGACGAACCTTCCATGGGTCTGGCCCCAATCCTTGTTGAACAGATATTCGAAATTATTAAGGACCTTCATAAAAAGGGAAAGACAATTCTTCTCGTAGAACAGAATGCTCAGGCTGCACTTTCTGTAGCAGACAGAGCTTACGTTCTTGAAACTGGTCAGATTGTAATGACTGGCACAGGCGAAGAACTCTTAAGAAGTCCGGAAATTAAGAAAGCATATCTGGGAGATTAGTGATATAATTTAACGGAGAGTGCATACTCTCCGTTTTTATTATTTGGAGTTTTTATGGAAAACAGAGTTTACAATTTTTCAGCCGGTCCTAGCCAAATGCCTTTAGAGGTATTAGAAGAGGCTAAAAAAGATCTCATCAATTACGGTGGTACAGGTACTTCCGTTATGGAAATGAGCCATAGATCGGCAGCGTTCCAAGATATTATCGATGGAGCCGAAGCTACATTAAGAAGAATAATGAACATTCCTGATTCATATTCAGTACTGTTCCTTCAGGGCGGTGCATCGCTTCAGTTCTCGATGATTCCAATGAACCTTCTTAAAAGAGGCGAAAAGTGTGCATACATTAACACTGGTAATTTTGCAGGAAAAGCAGCTGATGAAGCAAAGCGTTGGGGTGAAGTTTCTATCGTAGCAAGTAGTAAAGATAAGAACTTTACATACATTCCTAAAATCAGTGCATCAGATATTCCTGAAGGTTGTAAGTATCTTCATATTACAGGAAACAATACAATCTTCGGTACTACATACTACTCACTTCCACAAACAGGTGGTGTTCCAATCGTTGCAGACTGGTCATCAGCTATTTTAGGAAAAGAGATTAATATTGAAGATTACGATTTAGTATATGCCGGAGCTCAGAAGAATATGGGTCCTGCAGGATTAACAGTTGTAATCATTAAGAAGTCTCTGCTTGAAAATGAATTAGACCCTGTTGTTCCTACAATGCTTAGATATAGCATCCATGCAGACAAAGGCTCTATGTACAATACTCCACCGTGTTGGTCCATTTATATGGGATCGCTCATGTACAAGTGGGTTGAAAACCAAGGCGGCGTAAAAGAGATGGAAAAGAGAAACTGCGAAAAGGCAGCTCTTCTCTATGATTTTATAGATAATTCAAAACTTTATACAAACAACGTGGCCAAAGAAGATCGATCTATTATGAATGCCACCTTTGTGCTTCCTACAAAGGAGCAGACAGATGCATTTATTGCATTCGCAAAGGACAATGGCATTGTAAATGTAAAGGGTCATAAACTCGTTGGCGGATGCAGAGCATCTATCTACAACGGTATGCCATTAGAAGGTGTAAAGAAATTAATAGAAGTAATGAAGGAGTTCGAACAAAATGTATAGAATTAAGACAGTTGATAAAGTAGCACCAGCAGGTATTAATGCATTCAATCCTGAAAAGTATAGCTTTGCAGATGATTATACAAATCCAGATGGTATCTTAGTACACAGCACAGTTCTTCACGGAATGGAATTCAATCCAGAACTTAAGGCTATCGTAAGAATTGGCGCAGGTTTTAACACTATTCCAATTGATGAATGTGCTCAGAATGGTATTGCAGTATTTAACTGCCCTGGCGGAAATGCAAATGCTGTAAAGGAACTCACAATTGCTGCAATGATTATGTCCATGAGAAATGGTTTTGCAGCTATGGAATGGGTAAAGAGCCTTCCAGAAGAAGAAACAGAAGCAGGCAACACAGTTGAAAAAGGTAAGAGCGCTTACAGAGGACCAGAAATTATGGGTAAGAGCATTGCTATCATCGGTGTTGGTAACATTGGTTCTAGAATGGCAAAGGCTTGCCACGATCTTGGTATGATCGTTTACGGTTACGACCCACTTCTTTCTACACAGAGAATGGCAGAACTCAAGGATGTATGCCAGTTTGTTCACAGCCTTGAAGAAATCCTTCCAATGGGCGACGTAGTTACAATTCACTGCCCACTTAACGACGAAACAAGAGGCTTTATCGGCGCAAAGGAAATTGCAATGATGAAGGACGGCGTTTACCTTGTAAACTATGCTAGAGGTCCAATCCTTGATGAAG
>JAKSSI010000180.1 GCA_024403175.1 Clostridia bacterium | reverse complement strand
GTATTCGAAATGATGCGCGACGAAAGAAAAGGCACACTTGTCATTATTTCTCACCAGGAAAGAATTCTTTCTATTGCTGATGAAATCATTATGGTTCAGAACGGAAAGATTGGTCTTACAGGAGATAAGAACTCTATCTTCCCATCTCTTCTTTGCAAGAACGACTGCAATGACTGCTGCGAATCACATAAGGAGGCCTAAAGATGAGCGATGTAAAAGTAAACATAGACGCACAGACAGAAGAGATTCTTAAAACTGTAGCAGGTTCTGCAGAAGAATTCTTAAGTGGTGCATTTAACATTAGAAGCAATAGCGGTTGTCTTGGAAGACAGTCTTCCGACAACATTAAGATTGATAGCCTTACAGATGGAAAGTCTGGTCTTCAGATTAACATTGCTCCAGGAACAAACGGAGAAAAAGTATTCATTCCAGCTTGTATTACAAAAGCAGGTGTAGACGATCTTGTTTACAATGATTTCTACGTTGGTGAAGGTGCAGATGTAACTATTGTTGCGGGTTGCGGTATTCATACAGAAACTGGTGAACCAGCACGCCACAATGGTATTCACAGATTCTTTATCAAGAAGGGTGCAAAGGTTCTTTATGAAGAAAAGCACATCGGTACAGGTGCTCTAGAAACTAGAAAATTTATCGACCCTGTAACAGAAGTGTACATGGAAGAAGGTTCTTACCTTACAATGGATACTTCTCAGCTTGGTGGCGTAACTTCAACAGATAGAAAGACAAAGGCTGTTCTTGGTGCAGGTGCTACACTTGTTATCAAGGAAAGACTTCTTACAGATAATGAAGAAACAGCAAAGACATTCTTTGAAGTAGAACTCAATGGAGAAGATTCAAAGGTAAACCTTATGAGCAGATCTGTTGCAAGAGGTAATTCATTCCAAGAATATGTTTCTAATATTATTGGTAACGCAAAGTGTACAGGCCATTCTGAATGCGATGCTATTATTGCCGACCACGGCAGAGTAGATGCTGCACCAAAGCTTGTAGCAAATAACGGTGATGCAGAACTTATTCACGAAGCTGCTATCGGAAAGATTGCTGGCGAACAGATTCTTAAGCTCAGAACTTTAGGTCTTACTGAAGAAGAAGCTGAAGCTGCTATCGTAGACGGTTTCCTTAAATAACTACTACTGGTAGTATAATAATTAGTGCAAATTTTACAAAAGCGGTGCCTTTGGGTGCCGCTTTTTTGCTGCCCTAAACTTATGATTTATGTAAAAACCTTGATTTTTCAAGCGTTTTAGCTTGTTTTGACTACATTTGGTGCTTTTGTATACTTTTTTGTAGATAAAACACTATATATAGTGTTTTGCCATTGACAATGGGTCGCCCTTAATAGTATTATTAAAAAGCGCAAGTGCGCGCATGTTTAAATTGTTTATTATTTAGTGATTTTTTATATAAATTGGGAGAACGTCAAATGTATCAAGTAATTAAAAGAGATGGCAAGATTGTACCTTTTAATCTTGCAAAGATTTCCGATGCTATTAAGCTTGCTTTTGAAGCATGCGACAAGCAGTATCATCCTTCCGTAATTGACTTCCTTGCGCTCAAAGTAACAGCTGAATTTGAGCCAGCTATTAAGGACAACCTCATTGCAGTAGAACAGGTTCAGGACTGTGTAGAATCTGTACTCATCAAGGCAGGTTATGACGACGTTGCAAAGGCATATATCCTTTACAGACGTCAGAGAGAAAAGGTTAGAAACGTATCCGAAACAGTACTCGACTATAAGAAGATTGTAGACAGCTATGTAAAGGTAGAAGACTGGCGTGTAAAGGAAAACTCCACAGTTACTTACTCTGTAGGTGGTCTTATTCTTTCCAACTCCGGAGCTATTACAGCTAACTACTGGCTCTCTGAAATTTACGACGATGAAATCTCCAATGCTCATAGAAACGCAGACATTCATATTCATGATTTGTCTATGCTCACAGGTTACTGTGCAGGTTGGTCTTTAAGACAGCTTATTGAAGAAGGTCTTGGCGGAGTTCCTGGCAAGATTTCCTCTTCTCCTGCAAGCCACCTTTCCACTCTCTGCAACCAGATGGTTAACTTCCTCGGTATCATGCAGAATGAATGGGCAGGCGCTCAGGCATTCAGCTCTTTTGATACATATCTTGCACCATTTGTTAAGGCAGATAATCTTACATATAAAGAAGTAAAGCAGTGCATCCAGTCCTTCGTTTATGGTGTAAACACACCTTCTCGTTGGGGTACACAGTCTCCATTCACAAACATCACATTAGACTGGGTTTGCCCACCTGATATGAGAGATAAGAAGGCTGTAGTTGGCGGTAAGGAAATGCCTTACACATATGCAGACTGCAAGGCAGAAATGGATATGATCAACAAGGCTTTCATCGAAATTATGATTGAAGGCGACTGCAACGGCAGAGGATTCCAGTATCCAATTCCTACATACTCCATCACAAGAGATTTCGACTGGTCTGAAACAGAAAACAACAAGCTTCTGTTTGAAATGACAGCTAAGTACGGTACCCCATACTTCTCTAACTACATTAACTCCGACATGGAACCTTCCGACGTTCGTTCTATGTGCTGCAGACTTCGTCTCGACTTAAGAGAACTTAGAAAGAAGTCCGGTGGTTTCTTCGGTTCCGGCGAATCCACAGGTTCTGTTGGCGTAGTTACAATCAACCTTCCAAGAATTGCATATCTTGCACTCAATGAAGAAGACTTCATGACACGTCTTGATAGAATGATGGATATCT
>JAKSSI010000018.1 GCA_024403175.1 Clostridia bacterium | reverse complement strand
TTGAAGAACTTGAAAGAATGTACGGATACGATAAGCTTCCAGTAACAATTCCAAAGAGCTCCAACGAATCTATTGAAACACCTTCTCCGGCTTTAAGAAGAATTGCAAAGACAGTTCTTGTTGGTTTAGGAATGAACGAAATTCAGACATACTCCTTCGTAAGTCCAAAGAGCCTTGATAAGGTAAGAATCCCAGAAGATTCCTATAGAAGAGCATGGGTTAAGCTTATCAACCCACTTGGCGAAGATACATCTGTTATGAGAACAATGATTCTTCCAAATGCTCTCAACGTAGCATATACAAACTACTCTAGAAATATTCCTGCAGTTGCAATCTTCGAACTCGGCAATACTTTCTATAACAACGGAAAGGGCGAAGGCGTTCTTCCAGAAGAAAAGGATGCTCTTTGTATGCTGGTTTACGGAGAAGGCGAAAACTTCTTCACAATGAAGGGTAGAGTTGCAGAACTTCTTTCCAACCTTGGAATCAAGAACGTAGAATACGCTACAGAAAAGGAAAACCCAAGCTTCCACCCAGGAAGATGCGCAAACCTCATCGTAGATGGCCAGACTATTGGTACTATCGGTCAGGTTCACCCAGAAGTTGCAGATAACTATGGCATTGATACAGAAATTTATGCAGCAGAAATTGAATTCTGCAAGCTCTATGGCCTTGCAAATACAGAAAAGAGATATGCACCTCTTCCAAAGTATCCTGCAATGGTAAGAGACTTTGCTATGGTTGTAGCAGAAGAAGTTAAGGTAGGAGATCTTGAAAAGGAAATCAAGGCTAACGCAGGTCAGCTCCTTGAATCCGTTAAGCTCTTCGACGTATATAGAGGCGCACAGATTCTTGTTGGAACAAAGTCTGTAGCATTCTCCCTTACATACAGAGCTGCAGATAGAACTCTTACAGATGCTGAAGTAAATGAAATCAATACTAAGGTATTAACAAACCTTAAGGATAAGTTTAACGCAGTTCTCAGAGAAATGTAGAAAGGATAAATCATGGACGAAAGGAACACTGTTACCGTATTAATTTATGGCCAGGAATATACTCTCTCCGGCGATATGCCAAGAGATTACATCCTTAAAATTGCAGATCATCTTGATGCAAAAATGAAGGAAGTCGGCGATGGAACAACTGAACCATATTCTAAGGTGGCTGTCCTTGCCGGCATGCTTGTTGCAGACGAACTCTACACCAAGAGCAATGCATTCGACGAACTCTTCGCAAGAAATGTTCAGTTAGATCAGAATGCAAAGAATTACGAAAAGCTTTGGGAAGAAGTTAAGACAAACTTTGCACAGTACAAAGAAGAGATGGCTTCTCTTTCCATCTTAAAGGATAATCTCCAAAACTATGCAAAGGAAAAGGAAGAACAGGTTAAGGCTTTAAGCGCAGAACTTGCACAGGAAAAGCAGTTTAACGACGAACTTAGAAGCAGAATTGAAGCTCTTCTTGCAAAGCAGCAGCAGATTGAAAATATTCCTGCAGAATCACAGAAGCATATTGAAGAACTTGAAAATAGATGCAGAGACATCGAATCTTCTTTCTTCGATATTCAGATGGAAAACATTCATCTTAAGAATGAAATTGAAACTTTAAGAGGTAGAAGATAGTTTATGAATGACAAGGCACTGCGTGTTCTTGAATATCAAAAAATAATAGACATGCTTGTGTCGGAGTGTTCAAGCGTTCTTACAAAAGAACAGGCGAAACTTCTGAAACCTATGCATGATGCTTTTGACATACGCGAAGCACTTGCAGATACAGACGAAGCGGTGGTAGTACTCCTTAAAAAGGGTACACCTCCCTTTGGTAATTTTTACGATATTTCAGGTTTTGTGCATCTTGCCGCAAAGGGTGGCTGCCTCACAATGAAGCAGCTCTTAGAAATTGCTTATAACCTAAATGCAGCAAGGCGCACAGCCTCATATCTTTCATCCGACTTGCCGGAGCTTCCACGTATAGATGGACTTGCTTCGGCGATTTGTGTTTTACAGGCACTAGAAGAAGACATTACAAGAAGCATTATTTCAGAGGATGAAATGTCCGATAATGCTAGTCCAGAGCTTAAAAGAATTCGTCGCGCCATAGTAAAACAGAACGAAGAAATAAAGAACAAGATTCAAAAAATAGTTGGTTCTTCATCTGCAAAAACTTTCCTTCAGGAAGCTATCGTTACCATGCGTCAGGGCAGGTACGTAGTGCCTGTTAAGGCAGAACATAAATCTCAAATTGCAGGTATAGTTCACGACCAATCAGCATCAGGCGCAACGTTGTTTATAGAGCCTCAGGCCATTGTAAATATGAACAATGAACTTAGAGAGCTTGAGCTTAAAGAGCAACAAGAAATTCAAAGAATACTTGAAGATTTCTCTCGCTTTGTTGGTAAGGAAGAAATAAGAATCAACGCAAACCAGCAGATACTTACAAAGCTGGATTTCATGTTTGCAAAGGGCAGACTTGCCTGCAACATGAATGCATTTAAACCAGAAATTAATGATAAAGGCTATGTTCAATTAAACAAAGCTAGACATCCTTTAATAGATAAAAAGAAGGCTAAGCCAATAGATGTAGCAATAGGAAAAGGCTACAGAACACTGGTTATTACAGGTCCTAACACAGGTGGTAAAACTGTAACGCTTAAAACAGTTGGTCTTCTTTGCTGTATGGCTCAGGCTGGTCTGTTTGTACCGGCTTCGGGCGAAGGCACAACACTTCCTGTATTTAGGGAAATATATGCTGATATCGGAGATGGACAAAGCATAGAGCAAAGTCTCTCCACATTCAGCTCTCATATGAAAAACATAGTGAATATAGTTGAGAGTTCCACTGTAGATTGCCTTGTTCTTGTAGACGAACTTGGTGCCGGCACCGACCCAACAGAAGGTGCTGCATTGGCTATCTCAATACTTAATCACTTGTATAATAAAAACGCAAAAACAATTGCGACAACGCACTATACAGAGCTTAAGAAATATGCTCTTTCAACAAAGGGCGTGCAGAACGCATCGATGGAATTCGATGTTGAAACTTTGTCGCCAACCTATAGGCTCATAATTGGTGTGCCTGGCAAATCTAATGCGTTTGAAATTTCTTCAAAACTCGGCCTCGCAGACAAGATAATCGACCACGCAAGACGATTTGTTGAAGAAGGCGATGCAAACTTCGAAGAAGTAATTACATCCATTGAAGCAGACCGAAAAAAGGCTGAAAACGAAGCAAGAGAAGCCGAGGCTATTAGAGCTGAGTTAGAAAAAACAAAAGCTCGAATGGAAAAGCTTGAAGTCAGATTTAAAGAGCAAAAAGAAAAGCTCTTAGAAGAAGCAAAAGACGAGGCTCGCCAGATAGTCGAAGAAGCTAGAACTGCTGTTGCAGATCTTCAGAAAGAAATTCGCGAAGCTATAGATAACGCTGATGTAAATGCAAAGATTGAAGAAAGCAAGCGTCAGCTGGCAGAAAAGAAAAAGGCTTACCAAAAGAAAGAAAAGAAAATAGAGAACAACGAAAGACCAAATCCAGAAGACATAAAGGCAGGTATTAGAGTAAATGTTTTAAGTGTCGGAGAAAAAGGAACAGTGCTTTCACTTCCTGATACCAAGGGCGATATGATGGTTCAGGCTGGTACTCTTAAAATGAAAGTTAACATTGAAAATGTTACTCTCGTTAAGGAAAACGTTACAGAAAAGCAAAGAGAAAAAGTTAAGTACTCAAGGCTTACTTCTGCAAAATCTATGTCGGTTCAGAGTTCAATCAATGTTATAGGCCAAACCTTAGACGAAGCTACAATGAATGTAGATAAGTACATAGATGATGTATTCCTGTCAGGGCTTGAAACAGTTACTGTTATTCATGGTAAAGGCCAAGGAATATTAAAAGACGGCTTAAGAAGAGCCCTTAAAAAGAATAAACATGTTGCATCAATAGAAGTTGCAGGATTGTCCGAAGGCGGAGAAGGCGCAACTATAGTAAGGATGAAAAAGTAAAATGAAGAATATTAAAAACGAAATCGCACAAATACTTGCTAAGAATATCGAAGGCATGGAAGCCGCTGAAATTGAACAGATGCTCGAAATCCCTCAGGATACAGCTCATGGTGATTATGCATTCCCATGCTTTAAGCTTGCTAAGCTTTTAAGAAAGGCTCCTCCTATGATTGCTGCAGATATTACTGCTGCTATTAAGGAAGAAGAACTCTTCGAAAAGGTTGAACAGGTTAATGCCTATATCAATATGTTCATTGATAAAAAGGCATTTATGCAAACTGTTTTAGAAGGTGTTGTTGAAGCAGGTGAAAGATACGGCAGCAGCAATATAGGCGAAGGAAAGAATGTTGTATTCGACTACAGTTCTCCTAATATTGCAAAGCCTTTCCACATTGGACACATTAGAAGTACAGTAATTGGTGATTCCCTTTACAAGATTTATAATTTCATCGGTTACAATTCTGTTGGCGTAAACCATCTTGGTGACTACGGCACACAGTTTGGTAAGATGATTGTTGCTTACAGAAAGTGGGGCAACGAAGCTGACGTTAAGGCTGAACCAATAAAGACTCTTCTTTCATACTATGTTAAGTTCCACGAAGAAGCTGAAAAGAATCCTGCTTTAGATGATGAAGCAAGAGAAACATTTGCAAAGCTTGAAGCTGGTGCTGAAGAAGAATATAAACTTTGGCAATGGTTTAGAGAAGAATCCCTTAAGGAATTTAAGCGTGTATATGCAATGCTTGAAATCGATTTCGATTCTTGGAACGGCGAAGCATTCTATTCCGATAAGATGCCTGCAACAATCAAAGAACTCGAAGACAAGGGGCTTCTTAAAGAATCTCAGGGTGCTATGGTAGTAGATCTTTCTGAGTTTAACTTAGAACCAGCTCTTATCAAAAAGAGCGACGGATCTTCTCTTTATATTACAAGAGACCTTGCAACAGTAGAATATAGAAAGAGCACTTACGATTTTGCAAAGTGCATTTATGTAGTTGCTTCCCAGCAGAATCTTCACTTCCAGCAACTTTTCCATGTAGTTGAAAAGCTTGGCTACGATTGGTATAAGGATTGTGTACATGTACCATTTGGTCTTGTAAGCCTTCCAGAAGGAACTATGTCTACAAGAAACGGTCGTGTAGTATTCCTTGAAGATGTACTTAAGGCTGCTGTAGAAAAGACTTACGAAATCGTAAAGGAAAAGGGCGTTAACGACGAACTCATCGAAGAAACAGCAAAGATTGTTGGTATCGGTGCAGTTAAGTTCCAGGAACTATCCGCAGGAAGAATTAAGGACTATGTATTCAACTGGGAAAAGATTCTTAACTTCGATGGTGAAACAGGCCCTTATGTTCAGTATACACATGCAAGGGCAGCATCCATTTTAAGAGACTCCGGTCTTGATGTTGATGCAATTGCAGCAGATAGCATTGATTACAAATATCTTGCAAGCGACAGTGCATTTGAACTTGCAAAGATGATTTATAGATTCCCTGAAGTAGTAGTTGAAGCAGCAGAAAAGTACGAACCATCTGTTGTTACAAGATACATTGTAGATATTGCACAGCTCTTCAATAAGTTCTATCACGATGAACACATCATCAAGGGTGTTGAAGAAGAAGAAAAGAAGGCAAAGGTTCTTCTTACATGTGCAGCAAAGAAGACTCTTGCTAACGGACTTGGTCTTCTTGGTATTAAGGCTCCGGACAGAATGTAATTATGATTCCAATTTTTAAATCCAGAGAAGACAATTTAAAAGATTACCTTATAAGCGAAGTTTCACACTTCATGTTTTCAGAGATCTCTGAAGAATTTTTAGTTTCTGCAGGTCTTGGATTTATGAAGGATGTTCCAATTCCTATCGCTCCTTCAGATCTTAAGGACTTTACTGAAAAGGGTATGTCCACAAATAAGATTGCTGATAACATTGCTATAGTAATTGGGTCGGACACACACTTTAAGTATGTAGATAATTATCTTCAGTATTTGAACAAATTGTTTGACGACAGACTTGTAATGGTATTTGCAAGCAAGGGCGAAGAATGCCTTAAGATAGGAAACTACAGAAAAGGTATGGCATATTTAAGAGCTGCAGTTATGTTTAGAAACGAAGCTCTTGAATCCATGTTCTGCTATGCTAATGGCTGCAGATATTGGTATCTTAGTATGGAAGGCGAAGAAGGTAACGAAGAGCTTATCACTATATTAAAAGATGAAGCTCGTGCATACTATGAATTCTGTACTAGTGCTTATCCTCAGTTCCCTCAGGCTTGGTATTTCCTTGGTTATTCTTATCTTAACAGAGGCGAATATCTTAAGACTCAAATCGCATGGAAGCACTATATGCAGTGTGCCGGAGCGGACGACCCTGAAAATGTAAAGGAAATTGAGGGAAGACTTGCAGAACTGGCAGACCCAGTAAAGATTGAAAAAGGCGTAAACCTTCTTGCCGCAGGCAGAATGGAAGAAGGCCTTAGAATATTAGAACCATATGTAAACACTCAATACGGTAAGTGGTGGCCACTTCACTTTAACCTTGCATATGCCTATAGAGAACTTGGATACTTGCAAGAAGCAATTGAAGGCTTCCATGAAGTATTAAAACTTGTCCCATCCAACTATGACGCAATGGTTGCCTTGTATGAGCTTTACAGCGAAACAGGAAACGCAGAAATGGCAGAAAAGTATCTCAACAAATCCAAATTGGTTAAGGAGTAAAACGATGTCTGGAAAAGTATATTTTGCAGATTTTAATTCTCAGTATGGCGATGACCCTTTAAGAAAGTTTGACAGACTTATTAAGAATAGCGAAATTGGCAACATTGATTTCAATGGAAAATATGTTGCAGTAAAGATCCATTTTGGTGAATGGGGCAATGTTTCCTTCATTCGTCATCAGTATTCAAAGATACTTGCAGATTATCTTAAAGCTCAGGGCGCAAAGGTTTTCTTTACTGATGCAAATACACTTTATCCTGGTTATAGAGGAAATGCAGTAGACCATCTTCATTGTGCCACATTAAACGGTTTCAATGAACTTACTCTTGGTGCTCCTGTAATTATTGCAGACGGTCTTAGAGGAACAGATGAAAGAGAAATTCCTGTTGAAGGTGCAAAGCACGTTAAGACAGCAAAGATTGGTGCAGCTATTGCTGAAGCAGATGTTCTTATTACAATGACTCACTGCAAGGGCCATGTTGAAGCAGGCTATGGTGGTGTTCTTAAGAACATCGGTATGGGTTCTGGTTCAAAGCGTGGTAAGATGGAAATGCACAATTCCGGAACACCTGGTATCAATACAAAGGCTTGTATTGGCTGCGGTATGTGCGTTAGACACTGTGCAAATGATGGCGTAAGCATAATAGATAAGAAGGCTGTTATCAATGAAGATAAGTGCCTTGGCTGTGGATATTGCATAGCATATTGCCCAAAGAATGCAATTAAGTGCAAGTGGAATCAGGCACATCCTGTACTCACAGAAAAGATTGCAGAATATACAAAGGCTGCTATTGGCGAAAAGCCAACTTACCATTTCGCATTTGTAAATGATGTACAGGGAGGCTGTGATTGTGCCGGTGCTCATGGTGAAGTACTTGTTCCTGATGTTGGTATGTTTGCAGGCGCAGATGCTATTGCGGTAGATCAGGCTTGCATTGATGCAATTAACAAGGCTCCAGTAAATCCAAACGGAAAAGCTGCAGCTTGCCAGCATGAACATGACCACGACGTATTTATGGTAGTACATCCTAGCACAGACTATATGGCTGGTTTAGTACATGGTGAAAACATTGGTATTGGTACCAGAGAATACGAACTTGTAACTATAAAATAGAGGAGTTAAATTATGAAATTACTTATTGCCAGCGACATTCACGGCTGTGCTTCTTCTGCAAGAAAACTTGTAGAATATTTTGAAAAAGAAAAGTGCGAAAAAATTCTTCTTCTTGGCGACATTCTTTATCATGGCCCAAGAAACAATCTGCCTGATGAATATGATTGTAAGGAAGTAATTGCACTTTTAAATCCTCTTAAAGAAAAAATTTGGTGTGTGCGCGGAAACTGCGATGCAGAAGTAGACCAGATGGTTTTGGAATTTCCTTTAACTTCTGAATATATGCAGATTCCAGTAGAAGAAAAAACTATCTTTGCAACTCACGGTCATCATTTCGGACCAGATAAGCTGCCACCAATTGGAAGCGGAGATATTCTTCTTTGCGGACATTTCCATGTTCCAGCGCACAAGCAGATTGAAGATGTACTCTATTTGAATCCAGGCAGTACTTCAATACCAAAGGGCGGTTCTGAAAAGAGCTTTATGATACTAGACGGCCGCACCTTCACATGGCACCGTATCGAAGACGGCAGTGTTTATGACACTTTAGAAATTTAAGCGAATTCTTAATCCCAATAATAATCAGTTTTTCGGCGGCCCGCTTTTTTTGAACTGCGAATCTATATTTATATTGTCGCGTCGCTGCCTGATAGCTCACAAACAGGTGAGCGCAGCTAGCTCCTAAATATTCGTAGATTCTTGTTCAAAAGCGCTTGCAAAGTCCGCCTCGTTAAACCGATTATTATTGAGATTTTTTTGTTGCAATAAAAAAAGATATTTTAATGTTTCCGTAGGGACAATCTGGGATACCGGTTCTTGGTTGTTGCGAGCGTTCGCGCGATGCAAGAACCCCAGAACCGCTGTTGGGTTCCCAGTTTAGCGAGAGCGTGTCCCCGAGGGAACTTAAAATATCTTTTTTAGCGTAATGCTTTACAAAATACCCCTGAGGGGTATATAATCCAAGTGTAATAACTATACCCTAGGGAGGTATTTATGGAGAAGAAATGTTGCTGCGCTAAGAAAAAGCAGCGCTCAGACGAAGAATATAAAAAGCTTATCAATAGACTTAATAGAATTGAAGGCCAGGTAAGAGGCCTTAAGAAGATGATAGAAGAAGATGCGTATTGCACAGACGTGCTGGTACAATCTTCTGCAGTAAATGCTGCAATCAATGCATTTAATAAGGAACTTCTTTCAAGCCATATTAAGTCTTGCGTAATTGAAGATATTAAGAACGGTAAGGAAGATGTTGTTGATGATTTGGTTGCAACTCTTCAGAAATTAATGAGGTGATTTATGCAACAATATCTTGTTACGGGCATGCCCTGTGCAGCTTGCGTTGCGAGGGTTGAAAAGGCAGTTAATGCCGTTGAAGGCGTTACATCATGTTCTGTCAGCCTGCTTACAAACTCTATGGGAGTTGAAGGCAATGCAAATGCTGCCGCAGTAATAAAAGCTGTTGTTGATGCTGGATACGGTGCTTCAGTAAAGGGGCTAGAAGGCGCAAAATCGTCTATATCAGCAGACGAAGATGCACTTGCGGACCATGAAACCCCTGTGCTAAAAAAGAGGCTTATAACATCACTTGTGTTCCTTGTAGTGCTTATGTATTTCTCTATGGGGCACATGATGTGGGGTTGGCCTATTCCTTCTTGGTTTGAAGGAAATCATGTAGCAATGGGGCTTGTTCAGCTACTTCTTTCAGCAATCGTAATGGTTATAAATCAGAAGTTCTTTATTAGCGGATTTAAGTCTTTGGCTCATAGATCTCCTAATATGGATACTCTGGTTGCACTTGGGTCGGCGGCATCTTTTGTGTGGAGTGTTTATGCACTCTTTATGATGACAGGCGCTGTGGTTGCGCAGAACTACGAAATGGTTATGGAATACATGCACGAATTCTATTTTGAATCCGCTGCAATGATTCTTACACTTATAACCGTGGGCAAAATGCTGGAGGCTCGATCAAAGGGCAAAACAACAGATGCTCTTAAGAGTCTTATGAAGCTAGCTCCTAAGAATGCCACAATTATTAAAAATGGCGAGGAAGTTGTTGTACCAATTGATCAGGTTCAAAAGGATGACATTTTCGTTGTTCGTCCTGGCGAAAACATTCCAGTAGATGGTGTTGTAGTTGAAGGAAACACTGCAGTTAACGAAGCTTCTCTTACAGGCGAAAGTATTCCTGTGGATAAGTCTGAAGGTGACGGCGTTTCTGCTGCTACTACTAATCAAACAGGTTTTATTAAGTGCCGTGCTACTAGAGTTGGAGAAGATACAACTCTTTCTCAGATCATCAAGATGGTTAGCGACGCCGCTGCAACAAAGGCTCCTATTGCTAAAATTGCAGATAAGGTGTCAGGTGTATTTGTACCAACAGTAATATCTATTGCGGTTGTAACAACTGTTGTTTGGCTTTTAGTTGGTCAGCCATTTAGCTTTGCACTTGCAAGAGGCATTTCTGTTCTTGTAATTTCTTGTCCTTGCTCTTTAGGCCTTGCAACCCCTGTTGCAATTATGGTCGGCAACGGCATGGGCGCAAAGAACGGTATACTTTTTAAAACTGCGGTTTCACTTGAAGAAACAGGCAAAGCACAGATTGTAGTTTTAGATAAGACTGGAACAATTACAAAGGGCGAACCTCACTTTACAGATATAGCTGCAGCTGATGGTTTTAACGAATCGGAACTTTTAAAAATTGCCTACTCAATTGAAAAGTTTAGCGAACATCCTTTGGCTAAGGCAGTAATTGCAAAGGCAGAAGAAGAGGGGGTTGAAGCATACGAAACAGACGGCTTTGTTGCACTTCCAGGCAATGGTCTTACTGCTACAATCGATGGCGAAACAGTCTTTGGCGGAAGTATGAAGTTTATAGCTTCAAAGGTTTCTATAAGCAGCGAAATGAACGCGGCTGCTGAAAGCTTTGCTGCGGCTGGTAAGACACCTCTGCTTTTCGCAAAGGGTGGTAAGTTTGCCGGTATTATAGCTGTTGCAGACATAATGAAAGAAGACAGTGCAGAGGCCATTTCTCAGATTAAGAATATGGGAATTAAGGTTGTTATGCTTACTGGTGATAATCAGCGTACTGCAGATGCTATCGGTGCTCAGGCAGGTGTGGACAATGTTGTTGCTGGAGTTCTTCCTGACGGAAAAGAAAGCGTAATTAAGAAGCTTAAGGAACAGGGCAAGGTTATTATGGTTGGCGACGGCATTAACGATGCTCCAGCTCTTACAAGAGCCGACATTGGTATAGCAATCGGTGCTGGTGCTGATGTAGCGGTGGATGCTGCAGATGTGGTTGTTATGAAGAGCAGGCTCACAGATGTGGCAGCTGCCATTAGGCTCAGCCGTGCGACCCTTACAAATATTCACGAAAATCTTTTCTGGGCATTCTTCTATAATACTGTAGGAATCCCAATTGCCGCAGGCGTGTTTATCAGTCTTTTCGGCTGGAAGCTGAATCCAATGTTTGGTGCGGCTGCAATGAGTTTATCAAGCTTTTGTGTAGTATCAAATGCTCTTAGACTTAACCTGTTTAAGATGTTTGATTCAAAGAAAGATAAGAAAAATAAAAATGCTATAGTTGAGCTCGATATGAGCGAATTTATTAAACCCCAAGAGGAGGACATTAAAATGGTAGAACTTAAGGTTAATGGAATGATGTGCGGCCACTGCGAAGCAAGAGTTAAGAAGGTTCTTGAAGCTATCGACGGCGTTGTTGAAGCAAAGGCAAGCTCCGCAACAGGAACAGTAGAAGTTACAACATCTGCTCCAATTGCTGAAGAAGTATTCAAGAAGGCTATAACAGATGCTGATTACGAATTTGTTTCTTGCGCAGTAAAGTAATTTAAATTTGTAATTACAAAAAGACATTTTATAGATTCCGGTGTGGACAATCTGGGATACCGGTTCTTGGTT